>CAYXPV010000347.1:0-2504 GCA_964467285.1 uncultured Oscillospiraceae bacterium | reverse complement strand
GTACAAGGTGGTTATCGTGGGTGTGGCGTGTTGATGGTTGCATCGGTGTAATGCGGTATGGAGTCTCAGGGTCCTCACGGCGGTCTACGCTGCGGTGAACATTTATCATTTAATAGGAGTGATGCAATTATGGCTATGACAGTAGTACAGAAGCAGTGCATCTTGAAATACCTTGGATATTATGACGGCTACATCGACGGTGACTGGGGGCCTAAGTCTCAGGCAGCCACGGTCGCCTTGCAGGAAGCCTGTGGGATCAAAGCAGACGGCATCTTCGGTGAAGTAACCGAGGAGGTCGCGAAGTCTGCGGTGTTCTACGGCCTTACCAAAGCCACGGATTACGAGGCGAAATACTTCGACCGATCCGAGTTTGCTTGTAAGTGCGGTACATACTGTGACGGCTTCCCTGCGGAACCCTCCCCTGCCCTGCTCAAGATTCTGGATCAGATTCGGGAGCACTTCGGCAGTCCGTGTCATGTGAACAGTGGTGTGCGGTGCAAAACACACAACGCTAACGTGGGTGGCGCATCGAACTCTCAGCACCTCTACGGTACGGCGGCTGACATTCGTGTGGACGGCGTGACTCCCGAGGCACTGTACGATTACGCTTGTACCCTGCTCCCTGACAGTGGCGGTATCGGCCTGTATACATGGGGCATCCATGTAGATGTGCGTGAGACAAAGGCCCGATGGCAATAAGTTGTAAAACGAGCACCCCAGAGTGCCTAACACTCGGAGGTGTATTTTTTATGATTACTCGTTTTATTGAGATTGATGGCGACGATCACGGCATCCACAACGGCAGTGATATTCGCAAGCGCAGTGAGTTCTTCGGTAAGTCCGGCGATACCAAGCCCACCACTGACGTGAGAAACGCTGACATCTTCTACGAGATGGACACCCAGAACGTGTATCTGTTTGATGAGGACGATGGCGTATGGCTGGTACAGTAATGACAGTGACCCTCAGTTGGCAGACGATTACACTGATTAGCGGTGTGCTGACCGGGCTTGGTATCATCGCCGGGTATCTGGCTCGGGCAGTGCGATTCGTGGACAGACAAAAAGCACAGGACGCGGAGATGGCTGCCATGAAAGAACAACATGAAAAGGACAAGGACGAGCTGTACGACCGCATGAACGCAGAACTGAGTTCCGTATATGAGGAGCTTACCCTGCTGACCTACGGTATTCAAGCTTGTTTGAAGGGCTTACACGATCAGGGCTGCAATGGCCCGGTAACAGAAGCCGTCCACACTTTTGAAAAACATTTGAACAAGAAAGCACATGAACATGGAGGTGTTCACAGATGAAGGAAAAGCTGATGTCTCGTAAGTTTTGGGCTATGATTATTGGCGTAATCATGGGTGTAGCAATGGCTTTCGGCGTAGACGCATCCGAGGTTTCCGAGGTCGCAGGTTCTATGACCTCTCTGGTTTCTCTGGTGGTCTATATGTACACCGAGGGTAAGATCGACGCTGCTAAGTTTAATAGCAAGGAGTAATCTTGAGAGTTCTCAAATTCATTGTGAATGGTCAGAGAATCGAGTGTGATCCCGAGTGTGATTTCTACGGGATCACGCCCGGTAGTAAGGGTTATCTGTACGCACAGTTCAAGTTCTCGGACGAGTGGAAGGGGTGCAAGATTATTGCCATCTTCCATTGCAGGGGCAAGGAATATCCCGTGCCTCTGCTGAAGCCCGTGTGCAGAATCCCCGATGAAGCTCTGATCGGTAACAGAGTGGGTGTGTCACTTGTGGGACAGCACAAGGATTACCACATTCCCACCAACAAGGTGATTTTTACGCAGGGGGTGTAAGCCGTGGATGAGCTTTTTAATACAATGGCTGTGACTGATATCGGCAGTGCAACCGATGAGCTGCTGATTATCAATCCCGATACCAGACAGATCGACCTCCCCGGCTCTGAGCTTGTGTTCGGTGTCGAGTCTGACCAGAACGGCGAACGGAAGTATTTTGCTTGCCCTCGATATGTAGGCAACAACATCGACCTCGCAAGCTGCTTCGTCCGTGTGAACTACCGCAATGCCAACGGTGACGTTGACTTCGATCTGGTGGATGACCTGACCGTGAACGGCGATAATGTGCTGTTCTCTTGGGAAGTAAGCGGTAAGGCAGTCGCTTACAAGGGTCAGATTAAGTTCGTCGTGTGCTTCACACTACCCGGCAGTAAGCCCTACGAGTGGCATACCACTGTGACCACCGGCATCGTTCTCGAAGGTCTGGAACCCGATAGCGAAGCCGTGGTAGCTGCCTCCGCAGACGGGATCGCGCAGGTTCTCGCTCTGGTAGAGGCTCAGACCGCAGCTGTCGAAGCTGTGGGCGCAGAACAGGTAGGTTGGGTCGAAACCACAGGCGCAGAACAGATCATCGCCGTAGAACAGGCTGCCAGCGACGCAGAGGCGGCTTCTGTGGCTGAAATCGAAGCCAAGGGTGAAAATACCTTGGCGAGTATCCCCGACGATTATACGGCTCTCAGTGAGGCT
>CAYXPV010000346.1:0-2504 GCA_964467285.1 uncultured Oscillospiraceae bacterium | reverse complement strand
GTGCCGGATATGCTCCTGCTCTGTCGGCAAGACCTACCCTCTTTAACAGTTCCATTGCTTTCCTTTCTGCTTCATGTTTATCCATTTTAAGAAGCTTAACAGGAGCTATGGTAAGATTTTTCATTATTGTAAGATGAGGGAAAAGATTAAACTGCTGAAAAACCATTCCCATCTTCTGACGCATTTTGTTTATATCGGTTTTGGAGTCCAATATATCTGTACCGTCAAAATATATGTGTCCTTCTGTAGGTTCTTCCAAAAGATTGAGTGAACGAAGGAGCGTGGATTTACCGCTGCCCGAAGGACCGATAATAACTACAACCTTACCACAATCAAAGTTTATGGAAACATCGTCCAAAGCTTTAACCACACCATCAAGGTAGTACTTTTTTAAATTCTGCACAGAGATAATATAATTATCGTTCATTATTTCTCAATCTCCTTTCCAACATACTTACAAGCTTGGAAAGTCCAAGTACCATTACAAGATAAATGAGAGCTACAGCCACAAGAGGCATAAATGCACTATAAGTTGCCGAGCGAATTGCGTTACCGGAATACATAAGGTCGCCCAAACCGATGTAGAATGCTACCGATGTTTCCTTAAGAAGAACTACAAACTCGTTTGCCAATGCAGGAAGAACGGCCTTAAATGCCTGGGGAAGAACAACATAACCCATTGTCTGCATATAGTTAAATCCAAGGCTTCTGCCGGCCTCAACCTGACCGTCATCAATGTTCATAATGCCGCCTCTCACTATTTCGGCAACGTAAGCACCGGAGTTGAGTCCAAAGCATATAACTGCCGCCAAAAACTTATCCACACCCAATGGCATAAAGATAACAAAGTAAATAATCATTATCTGGACAACTGCCGGTGTTCCACGGATAACCGTAAGGTAAACCTGACAAATACCGTTAAATATTTTAAGCAAGAAACCGGGTTTGGAGGTTTTAAGATACGTACAACGTACAAATGCCACAATGAAGCCAAGAACAATACCAATAAGCAAAGCACATATGGTAAGCTTTATGGTTACCCAAAGTCCTTTGACTATTGTTTTCCAACGGTTATGTCTTATAAAGTTTATCTCAAAATCTCTTTTAAGTTCCTTCCATACTTTAACAATCCCGGTTGCTGTTTCGGGCTTCTCCATGGAAGTTCTTATATTAAAACATTCAATAAAACCTTTGTTGACATTTGTGGACTGGATTTTCTTTTCTTCTACGGTGCCGTCGGGTAATTCTACCGTTACCTTTTTCTTGTCTTTGACATCTTTTTCAATATCACAAACTCCGCCAAACACCGTATTTATAGTAGCTTCGTCGGTATATATTTTAAAACCTTCGGAAGTTTCATACAGAATGATTTCCACTTCGGCTTCCAAAGGCTTGGCATCTTTAAGGAGTTCTACCATTTCCTTTTCAAATTCCAGTTGGTAGTCCAAAGTACTTTTGAACATAGTTCCGTTTTCTTTTTTGGCAGGAGAAGAAAGGAACCTGCTGTACTCGGGGGAAATTGCGCCATGGGCATCTACGGTTTTTACGGTACAGTCGAGAATGGCATTCTTTTCATCGCCGTAAGACACAGAATTCACTGTAATTTCATTCTTTTCGGCAATATGCTTTACCGGAAGGCCTATGGCTATTTTATCAAATTGTGCATTAACAATTTCCTGTGCGTTTTCTGCAGTTATATCCGAACATACAGTACCGGATTTTATTTCATAAACAATCCAGGACAGTAACCCAACAACCAAAAGCAGAACTATGGCAACAGATATAATTTTTTTCTTTGTCATATTTCACATTCCTTCATTTACATAAAATACTGCAAGAACAAGCGAGCTTGCTCTTGCAGTAAAAAGACTTCTTTTTAAAACTTATTCAGCAACTATATACTTAGCAATAATTGCATCAATAGTGCCGTCTTCTGTAAGCTTCTTAAGTGCTGCATTTACAGCATCGAGAAGTTCTGTATTATCCTTTGCGATTGCAATAGCATAATCTTCAATAGCATATTCTGTTTCAAGAATCTTAAGTCCTTCATTTTCTGCTACAAATGCCTTTGCAGGTTCGTTGTCAATAATAACCGCATCAACGTCGCCGCCCTTTAATGCGATAACTGCGTCAGCACCCTTGGAGTAGCTTGTTACGTTTTCTTCGCCGTAATCGTCTTTGGAGTAAATGTCACCGGTTGTGCCGAGCTGAGTACCAATCTTTTTACCTTCAAGGTCATCGAGAGTAGCAATGTCGGAGCCTTCCTTAACAATTACAACCTGTACACCAGTAGCATAACTGGAGGAGAAGTTAACCTTTTCAAGACGTTCGTCATTAATAGTCATACCTGCAATACCAACATCAACTTCACCTTCCTGTACGGAAGTGATGATGGAATCAAATTCCATATCTACAATCTCGAGTTCTAAGCCAAGTTCCTTTGCAACTGCTTCAGCAATTTCAATGTCGATACCCTTGAACTCTTCACCCTCTTTGTACTCATA
>CAYXPV010000345.1:0-2512 GCA_964467285.1 uncultured Oscillospiraceae bacterium | reverse complement strand
TTCCTTCCAATTCTAAAACATCTTCTTTTGCCAAGTACAAAACCTCCCTTATCAACAATTTTGTTCTGATGCCGTATCAACATATTTTCTGATTGAGCATCTGATTTCCTTATTGGTCGGCATATTGCCCAAATCAAGTATTTCGACAATACCTTGATCTTTGATACCTGTTG
Source organism: uncultured Oscillospiraceae bacterium (assembly GCA_964467285.1). Classification (GTDB taxonomy): domain Bacteria; phylum Bacillota; class Clostridia; order UMGS1810; family UMGS1810; genus RGIG8748. Next base: position 2,339 of record CAYXPV010000345.1, on the reverse strand, counting down.
CAACAATATGCTTTAAGTTTTTCTTTTTAGGGTTACTTACCTTTCGGTGTTTGCCATCTGATAAATACAGATAAGTATCATAGCACGCAACCACCAAAAAACACTTATCTCTATCCCGTCCTTTTGTTGTATAAACAAATTCGCCAGGATGAATGTCCATATCAGTACACCTCATCATATTCTGTCAGAAGGATAGGATCACCGTCGGTTATAAGTATGGTGTTTTCATAGTGGGCAGCAAGTGATCTGTCCAAAGAAACCACCGTCCAACCGTCACTTAAGGTTGTTGTGTGATAGCTGCCATATGTTACCATAGGCTCTACCGCAATCGTCATACCTTTTGCAAGTTTTATGCCGCGTCCGAATGTTCCATGATTGGGAATTTCCGGGCTTTCGTGCATTTCCTTGCCTATTCCGTGACCGCAATAGTTTCTGACAATACCAAATCCGTTATCTTCAACGTGTTTCTGGATTGTGGCCTGAATGCTTCCAAGCCTTTCGCCATGACGGGCAAATTTTAATCCTTCAAAGAAGCTTTGCTTTGTAACATCTATAAGGCGTTTAGCTTCGGGGTTTATTGTACCCACAGCAAATGTCCTTGCGGCATCGCCGTGATACCCGTCTTTTACAGCTCCTACGTCTATGCTTATGATGTCACCATCTTCAAGCTTTTTGTCAGATGGGATTCCGTGTATAACAACCTCATTAACCGAGGCACAGATACTTGCCGGATATCCGCTGTATCCCAAAAAAGACGGCTTTGCTCCTTGACTTAAGATATAATCTTTTGCAATTTGGTCTAATTCTTTTGTAGTAATGCCGGCTTTTATATGCTTTTCAACTTCTTTCAAAGTTTCAAAAACAATTCTGCCTGATACCTTCATTTTTGCAATTTCAGTTGACGATTTAATATATATCATATATCTTCGCCCTCCGCTTTATACGAGCTTTGACAAAGCATTGAACACACCTTGTGAAGTAGCTTCAACGCTATCCTCGCCCATAACCTTTACGAGCTTCCCTTTTGCTTCATAGTACTCCTTAACAGGAGCAGTCTCCTCATGGTAAACCTTAAGGCGAGAAGCAATAATCTCAGGAACATCATCTTCTCTTGCAATAAGAGGAGATGAACATTTATCACATATTCCTTCCACCGCAGGTGGATTTGTAACCACGTGATAAGGGGTTCTGCAATGAGAACATTCTCTTCTTCCGGAGAGTCTTTCTACAATAACATCATCGTCAACCTCAAGAGATAATGCCGTATCTATTTCTATGCCGTAATCATCCAAGGCCTTTGCCTGACTGACCGTTCTGGGAAAGCCGTCTAATATATAGCCGCCTTTACAGTCGGGCTCATTTATGCGATGCATAATTATCTCTATGACCGCTTCATCGGGAAGAAGCTGTCCTTTATCTATATAGGTCTTTGCCTTTATACCAAAAGGAGTCTTCTTCTCAATTGCCTCGCGGATTATGGCACCGGTAGATATTGCCGGTATAGAAAATTTTTCGCTTAAAATTTCCGCCTGTGTGCCTTTTCCGGCACCGGGCGCACCCAAAATAATGAGCTTCATAACAGTCACCTGCTTATTACTCGAGGAATCCCTTATAGTGACGCATAAGCATCTGAGATTCAAGCTGCTTGGTTGTTTCCAATGCAACACCAACTATAATGAGAAGTGAGGAACCACCTATTGAATAGAAGGCTGCATTATCAGTAACCGCTGAAAGTATCATAGGTATTACTGCAACCACACCAAGGAAGAATGCACCAACTAATGTGATTCTTGTAAGAATCTTGGAAACATAATCACTTGTGGGCTTACCGGGTCTAATACCGGGTACAAATCCACCATTTCTCTTTAAGTTGTTGGAAATTTCAACAGGATTGAACTGTATTGCTGTATAGAAGTATGTGAAGAATACTATCAGCAAGAAGTACAATATCATATATACAGGGGAGATTGTGGCAAACTGTCTCATTATAGCTGCCCACCAACCTGTTTTCTGTGTAGGATCATAAGATACAAAAGACATTATTGTCTGAGGGAAACTCATGATACTCATAGCAAAGATAATCGGAATAACACCGGTCATAACAACCTTTATAGGAATATGAGTGCTCTGTCCGCCGTACATCTTTCTGCCAACCATTCTCTTTGCATACTGAACAGGAATTCTTCTGTCGGCATTGTCCATAAATACTACAAACACTACCATAAGAAGTGCTACAACAAATACAGCAATTGCTGTTATGATAGTTGTTGCAGTAGGATTGAGCTTTACTGTAGCCCAAAGGTTAGCAATCATAGTAGGCATACCTGCAAGAATACCTG
>CAYXPV010000344.1:0-2517 GCA_964467285.1 uncultured Oscillospiraceae bacterium | reverse complement strand
GAAGAAGAACCCGATTTTTGCCTAACGCAAAGTCGGGTTCTTCGACAGTCTGAGAGACTTGCTTTTGCAAGTCTTTTTTTGTTGCGTTCGTAGTTGGGTAAGCGGTATGGCTTAACTGTTGACAAAATCCGATTTTTCTTGACACCGTTACTTGCCCTGTGATACACTAATAAAAAAAGATTCGGAGGTTATTTTTATGGCAACTACATTAAGAGTTAAATGTTCCTGCGGAGAGGTTCTTAACACTACTCCCGGCAGCTATTGTCCCAAATGTAAGCAGCCACTTTACATACCTGAAGATGCAGTAATATACCTTTACAGAAAAGGTTCACCTTTAGGTATTGCCGGTGGCTTTGGTATCTATATCAATGGTGAACCTATGGGCTTTATAGGCAACAAGGAAACCATATGTATACCTGTTAAATACGGAATGCATACCCTTCACGTTGCAAGGGGTATGAACAGAAAGTGCAATGACTTACATATTAATCTTACACCCCAGAACAGACGTGCATATGCCAAGGTATGGATGCGCCCCGGATTCTGGACAAATTCATTTGTTCTTGAAGTTGCACGACCTGAAGAAATGCCTAATTTATAATTAAAACTCCCGTTTGTTTCGACAACACGGGAGTTTTTTAAGGGCTTATATCTTGTGGAATATTTGGCTCTTGTAAATTCTTTTGTTTTGTTATACAATTAAGTATAGAAAAGATTTATATGAATAACAGGAATGGTACAGATGAAAAAAGTAATTTGCTTGATTACAGTATTTATATTGTTGTTTTCTTCGGCATATGCCGAAGATGATTTTTTGTCGATTTATGACGAAGGAGAGATTATTTCCGAACCTGTAGAAAAATATATTCTTACACAGAATCGTCAGCTTTCGGAGGATACCGGCGCAAGAATTATAATTGCAACAGAGAAAAGTACGGGAGAACTTTCGGTTGCAGAGTATGCTGAAAAACTTTATGATGACCTGGAAGTAGGCTCTATAGGAAGAAAGAACAGTGTTTTTATATTTATGTGTGAATCTGCGGAAGATTATCATATAATAATATCTCCCGGTATAAGTGCAGCATTAACAGAACAGAAATCCCAGGAAATACTCATAAACTGTATGGAATCGGAATTTGATAAGGGCAATTACGATACAGCGGTTATAAAAACCTTTAATGCCTTTGCTTCCTGGTATGACGACAAATACGGTGTTCCGCTGAATATTACCGAGGATATGAGCGAGTACAGAGATATAATCCGTACGGAAAATAACGAAAGAACTCTAAAGACTATATTGATTATTGTTCTGGTTGTACTCAGTATAGTTGTGATTTTGTGGATAACAGCCCGTATTCGCACAAGACGTCGAATGGATAAACTCAGAAAGAAACGGCAAGAGCGAAGGAAACACTATATGCGGATAAAGTGAGGTCTTTTGTATGGAAAGATGCAATATGTGTCCCCGCAGATGCAATGTTACAAGAAAAGATGCAGCTTTAGGATATTGTCAGTCCGGGGAGCGTGTAGTGGCTTCGAAGGCATATCTGCATATGTGGGAGGAACCCTGCATCTCGGGAACCGAAGGGTCGGGAACCGTCTTTTTCAACGGTTGTAATCTCAGATGCATTTTTTGTCAGAATCACGAAATCTCCCGTAATAGTTTCGGTAAGATTCTTACATGTGAAGAGCTTGCAAAAGTGTTTTTAAATCTTCAGAAAAAAGGTGCACACAATATTAATTTGGTTACGCCCACGCATTATGCATTGGAGATTAAAAAAGCTATCGATATTGCAAAAGCCAAAGGACTTACTGTTCCGTTAATATATAATTGCGGCGGTTATGAGCTTGCAGAAACTTTGCAGAAAATGGAGAGTACAATAGATGTATATCTTCCCGACTTCAAATATATGGACAAGGGGCTTGCTCTCAGGTACTCCGGAGCAGAAGATTATCCGCAGATTGCAAAATTTGCTCTGGAAGAAATGGTACGGCAAAAGCCTGTTGTAATTATGGATAATCACGGCATTATTCAAAAAGGGGTAATAGTAAGGCATATGCTTTTGCCCGGAAGTTTAAAAAATTCCAAAGCCGTGGTTGAATATCTGTACAAAACATACGGTGATAGTATATACATAAGTCTTATGAATCAGTACACTCCTGTAGGAGAGTTCTCGGAGCATCCCGAGTTGTCGGAAACACCTTCTCGCAGGGAATACGAAAAGTTGGTGGATTATGCGCTTTCCTTAGGTATCACAAATGCGTATATTCAGGATTTGGAAAGTTCGGACAAGGCATATATTCCGGATTTTGATATGGAAGGAATTTAACAAATTGTTCATTGACTTATAGTCTGTGTGAAGGTATAATATAATTCGTAAGTTGTTCGTTAAAAGGAGATTATAGATGGAAAAGAAAAATCAGGATGCCTGCCCTACGCATTTAACATCCATAGGCGGACAGGCGGTAATAGAGGGTGTCATGATGCGTGGACCCAAGAAAATTGCCACGGCAGTG
>CAYXPV010000343.1:0-2543 GCA_964467285.1 uncultured Oscillospiraceae bacterium | reverse complement strand
ACAACACAAAAAACCCATGGCAAAAACCACGTCGTAAAATCTTCTTTTTAATTTTTCTTTTGCTTCTCGCTTAGAAATAAGATTGTCTGTGCTTTTTACAAGTTCCACCGTGTCGCCTCCTTTGTACTTAATTACATATTTTTGACAACTTCATCAAAAATACGTATTTCGTCTTCATTGCCGTATTTGCGAATTGATATATTATGTTTTAATTTAGAAATTATATCTCGGTCAGACAAAAGATTTTTCAGACCGTCATATAGTCCGTCCTCACTGTTTTCAAAGATAACGCCGTCAACACCGTCATCAATTTGTTCATGAGCAGATGTATATTCTGTAACAACCGGAACAAGTCCCATTATAAAACCTTCTGTTATAACCATAGGCTTACCTTCATTTCTGGATGGCAAAAATAGTATATCTGCTATTTTCATATAGGGAATGGGGTTTTCTTTAAGGCCTATAGGCTTGATATATTCATCAAGACCGTACTTTGTTATCATTTCCTTAAGTTCATCAAGTTGACGTCCTTTTCCGATTATAGTCCAACAAACATCATCTAAATAACCGTCATTTTTAAGCCTTGAAAACACTTTAACAGCCCTGTCCAATCCTTTTTCGGAAAAGTTGATTCGTGATACAGATAAGAATTTCAGCTTTTTGTCGGCATTTTCAAATGGAAGTTCAACCCTTTCAAGTTCACCCTTTGCCTTTACATAACTATCCGAAAGCAAGTTAGGAATATAGTATGATTTATTTTTGTATTCGGGATGTTTCTTTACAAATGATTTTCTGCATTCATCGCTGACAAAAACCAAACCATTAAATTTTGAAAAGGCATCTTTATCTGTTTTAAAATCAAAGCCGGCATTTAAATAATCCATATGATGCCACAACAGCTTTTTATCGGCATTTACCTTGTAGGCAACATAGTTCATTGCCCAGGATAATTCGTAAGCTAAGGCAATATCATATTTTTTTGTTAATTCAGCAGAATATCGGCACCCCTGTTTTGACATGATTTGTACCGCTTTCAGCTTGTTTTTTTCAATTTTCTTTGCGTAAATTTCTCTAAATTTTGCAACAACGTACCGGGGAGAAAAAATCTTAGCGAAAATATTGGAAAAGGCATATTTCTTATGTGTCTTTCCCTGGGGTAATATATTAATTTCGTCCTTAATTCCATACCTTCCGTCATTTTCATAAAATATAACATCAACATCATATTTTTTGGTATCAAGTGAATTTACAAAGTTAATAAACGATGTCATAGCTCCGCCTATGTGAGCCTGAATAAAGCAAACCAGAAGTTTAATTTTACCCTTTGAATCATTTTTTAAAATTATTTCGTTATCACTAAGCCATTTTTCATCCGTGAAACTATGAGGATTTGGTAAAGTGTTATCCGTAAGCTCGTCGTTTATAATATCGGGATGTGTCATAATCTCAATATCATCTTTATATTTTTTGATGTTTCCGGTATTACTTAAATCTTGTATTGAACCAAAATAACGAGTAGTATTTATTTTTTCACCATTAACTTTAAGTCTTTTGATTAAAAAGTTAAACATACCTTTGTAAACCTTAAAGAAAAGAGAAAAACTATCCTTTGGAATATTCCTACTTATTCTTACTGATTTAAAGCCGTATTTTTTCAGTAATTTTCTTACCGAAGAAAAGACACTAAGGTAAACATGGGTATAATTATGAGAATCCGCATGCATTAGTGTGAAACCCATAGCAATATATTTTTCTATCTGTGCAGATATTTCGGCATATATTGCCTTTCTTGTTTGCTTATCAAGGAAAAAACGTGACTTAATCGGCACGTGAAACGTTCCTTTGAAATAGCCTTTTTCATCGCAGAGAGAAGATTGACGACATTCCTGTGATAATGCAGGTCCCTCGGTTAGATTAATATGAAGTCCAACCTTATCAAAAAAATTATTATTTTTTGCAATTAAAGCAGCATTATCTGCATCAGGCATATTGACCATAATTGTCGTTCTATTAATTAATCCTCGATTAAAACATTGACAAATTGCCTCGTTAACAGAATCACTGTAACCAAAATCATCTGCATTTATTATCATAATATCACCTGTTATTTTCTCAGTCCAAGAATCTTACCCATTATAACGGCACTGCGCGGTACCACAAAAAAGGCAATATACATAAGTCTCCTTTTTAACGCTATTCCCTTTCGTTTAAACATCTTTTTAAAATATTCTCTGTAAAGCTTTACATACTCTCCATTCACGCAGGATTCTTCACGTTCCTCAGGTTTAAGCCACATTTGTTCTGTATAACGAAGTATTATATCGGTACAGATTTTTTCCCGAGTACGCATAACCTGCTGTTCATTACTAAGAGCCTCAAAGAAATTAATTCGTTCGTTATATGCTTTTAACCAATCAGTTCTATGAGGATTATCTTTAAGTTTACGGGCTATGGTATCCATAATACTGTTGCTGTGCTGAAAATAGTAATAAAGTTCACGATTGGTAAAAGCAACTTTTTTACTTCTGTAAATAGCCTTCCAG
>CAYXPV010000342.1:0-2553 GCA_964467285.1 uncultured Oscillospiraceae bacterium | reverse complement strand
ACCGTATAATATATTTTTGAAGCGAGCTTGTGTGGGGACCGACAAATTAAAGATAAAGACTGTACGAAAAATCAAATCTGCTTGAAGATTTTTCGGTACAGTCTTTTATGCAGCCTAAGACGAGCAAAAAAATATATTATACAGTACCCCGACGTGGAATACCTTAAGACAGTTCCCAATTGTCACTACAGCGATATAGAGCAGATATACCTCATTTCGGATGACGATGTATCCGAGCGAATACGCAAACGCGGAAGGGATGGAAGTTTTAAGTACTACCATACCATCAAACGCCGTATAAATGACTACGTTCGCGAAGAGGACGAAAAGGAAATCACTAAGGCAGAGTACGAAGAATTAAAAAAGCGTGCCAATCCCGAACTCAATATAATTTATAAAACCCGGTACGTTATTCCATACAAGGGATACATGATGGAAATTGATGTTTTTCCCTTTTGGGACAGACAGGCATATCTTGAAGTGGAATTAAACAAAACCGAAGAAACGCCCGTTGTTCCGCCATATATTAAGTGTATGTGCGACGTTACCTGCGAAAGTTGCTATACTAACCGGGCTCTTGCAGAGAACATTCCCGACCAGATATTGTAATACAAAGGAGAATTGCCATGAATTTCAGACAAGTACATCTCGACTTTCACACCGGTCCCGATGTTCCCGGTGTTGGTTCCAAGTTCAATAAAGAGCAATTTCAAAAGGCGCTGAAAGCCGGACACGTTAACTCCATAACATTGTTTTCCAAGTGTCACCACGGCTTTTCTTACCATCCCTCCGAGTATAACGATATGCACCCATCCCTTACCTTTGACCTTTTGGGTGCACAGATAGAAGCCGCCCACGAGATAGGCGTCAAAACACCAGTTTACCTTTCCGGCGGACACGATGAAAACTATGCCCGTAAGCATCCTGAACATCGCTTAAGATTCTTTCAGGCCAAGGCAAACTCGTGGAACATCTACGATGATTTTACAGAGGATAAATACCACAGCCTTTGTATGAATTCTCCCTATCTTGATGTGCTGGCAGAGCAGGTTAAGGAAGTTTGCCGCAACTACGATGCCGACGGTATATTTATAGATATTGTAGGTGTACGCCCTTGCACTTGTTCTTATTGCATCAAGGAAATGTTTGCCCGTGGTATGAATCCTGCAAACTTTGACGATGCCTTAAAACTTGGTGAAGAAACCTATGTAAAATACCACAAAGCCATGCGTGATGCCATAGACAGCGTTAAGCCCGGACTTCCCCTGTTCCATAACGGAGGACACATTCGCCAGGGCAGACGCGACCTTGCATATATGAATACTCACCTGGAACTGGAGAGCCTTCCCACAGGCGGTTGGGGCTACGACCACTTCCCGTTTTCGGCAAAATATGTGGAAAATCTCGGCTCCGAGTACCTTGGTATGACAGGTAAGTTCCATTTTTCATGGGGTGAATTCGGTGGCTTTAAGCACCCAAACGCACTCCGCTATGAGGTTGCATTAAATGCGGCAATGGGTGCCAAGACGTCAATCGGTGACCAGATGCATCCCTTCGGCGAAATGGATATGAGTACCTATGAGCTTATGGGTGAGGCATACAAAGAGCTTGAAGAAAAAGAGCCTTGGCTTGACGGTGTGCATACCGTTGCCGATATTGCCGTGCTTTCCAAGGAGAGCGTTATTAACCGCACCACTGCATCCCATCTGGACGGAGGCGTAACAGCTGAAGATACAGGTGCCAACAGAATCCTTCTGGAAGGAAAATATGCCTACAGCATAATTGATTGTGAGGTTGATTTTAATAAATTCAAGGTTATAATCCTTGCGGATAATATTTCCCTTGATGATGAACTTAAGTCAAAGTTAAAAGACTATGTAGCAGGCGGTGGCAAAATCCTTGCCAGCGGAAGCTCTGCAATAGAAAACGGCAAATTTATCTTTGACCTTGGTGCAGAGTTCGTGAGGGAAGGGGAGTACAACCCAAGCTATATGCGTCCTTCCTTCGATAAAAACGGAAGTGACTACATACTCTACGGTGCATACAATGTAGTTAAAGCTACGGGCAAAGAACTTGCCAAAACCGTAAAGCCATTTTATAACAGAACCCCCGAGCGTTTCTGCTCTCACAGACACTTCCCCTCGTCCGGTGAGTCCGAAGGTGCCGGTGCAACTGTTGGCAAGGACGGCGGATATATTTCCTGGGAAATATTTACCGAGTATGCTACCAACGGCGACCTTGCCGCAAAGAGAATTGTAATGGACGTTCTTGATGAAATTTTAGGCGATAACAAAACAATGTTAACGAGTCTTGGCGCTCAGGGCGTTGCAAATCTTATGTATCAGCCCAAGGAAAACCGCTACGTGGCACATCTTGTGTACGGCATACCCACAAAGAGAGGCTCAGGCGTGGAAATCATTGAAGATTTGTATCCGATTTATGACATTGATTTTGCCGTTAAAATCCCCGAAAAGGTTAAAAAGGTATACAGTGCTCCTCATGAATACGGCGGTCGAATTGAACACCCTGGCCGTTTGAAACTGAACACCCTCG
>CAYXPV010000341.1:0-2555 GCA_964467285.1 uncultured Oscillospiraceae bacterium | reverse complement strand
CATTGTTTATGTAGAAGGGTTCAATGAAGTTTGCAACTCTTTGGCTGAGTATTCGCAGTATGTAGGTTGCAAGTCCTCCGCCTATGTCGCCCTCAGGTACGGTTACTCTGTTTTTGTTGCCGTCAAGGGGAGTAAAGCCCGGGCGCAAGCCAACGTGTTTAAACAAGGTGGTGTCTATGTCGTTTAACACAAGAAGGTCTGTTTTGTTGTCACCTGCAAGCTTTTCCATAGCGAGGGTTGCACTTACCGATGCGCGGAACTTATCCATATCCACATTGGGGTGGATGCTGTAGGTGTCACATAAGTTTTTAAGTGTGTTTTCCGTGACTTCTTCGGGCATATTGTTTATTTCGTCGCACAGGTCTGCCACGGAAAGAAACTTAAGCCTTGCACCAATCTTCATAAAGGAATTGTAAGGGTCGGTGTAGGTGGCAAACATTGCCTCGTTGTAGCAGGCAAGAAGTCCTATGGTGCTTTCGCCAAGTATTGCCTTTACCTTGGATGCCTTTGCAAAAACTTCTATCTTTTCTGCCAGAGCATCGAGGGTGTCTATTTCAAGGAAATAGTTGTTTTTGATAAATCTTTTAAAGGAGCCGGAGCCTTCCAAAAATCCAACCAATGCTCCTGCGGAAAGGAAGTCCACAAACTGATTTTCATCGTGGGTATCCGTAACCCATACGCCCTCGCGCACCACCGATGCAAGCATAAGGGGAGTGTCCGGGGTAAGAGCTTTTAGAAAGCTTATCCAATGGTAGTCCTCCGCCCAGGAAAGGAATATTGCCACCACGCAATCAACCTTGCTTTGGATGAATTTCTTTGCGGCTTCTTCCGCCTGTTCTCTTGTGGTTACTATGCCGCTTTCGGTAATCTCGGCAAAGGTGGCAAACTTATCTATATAGGTTTTACATTCTTGTCCTTTCCTTACCGCATATGTACCCTCGGCGGTGCCTTCGCCAAGCTCCATAAAACGTTCGGCGGCTATGAATAAAAGTCCCATTTTTGGCTTTCTTGATAAATCCATGGTCAACAACTCCTTTTAAGCTGATTATACCATCCATTTATTTGTTGCAACAATAAACAATCTTGCAATTCTTTTGTACAAAATCGGAATGCGATATTGACTTTAAACCGTGGAATGTTATAATAAAACCGAGGTGTGTTTTATATGATTTCGGAAAATAAAGCAGAAATAGAACTCAAAAGAGTTATCTACCGTTTAAAACCCATAAAAACCTATGACGAACCCTTCCGCAAGTCGGACAGCCTTGTGTTCTACATTAAAGGTGGTCACCGATTTGACTTTGGAGATTATACCGTCGAAGCAGGTGAGGGCAATATGCTCTACATTCCCTACGGCTCCGTGTACTCCAATGAGGTAACGGGGGAAAATACGGAGTATTATCAGGTGGATTTCAACTTTTTAAAGGACGGAATACCCCACAATATGTTTGATAAAGCAAGGGTATACACCAAGGAAACTTCCATAAATTATCTGCCCCTGTTCAGAGAAATCTACGATGTGTATTCCCTGCATCAACCCGGTTACGGTATGCTTTGTATGAGCAATATCCTTAAAATAGCCGGTATGATTTCGGCAGAGGATATGGCTTCGGGGCAATCGGGCAGTTCCAGCGGCAAAATTGAGAATACCATAAATCACTTAAATGAATACTATTATCTTAACACCTCTGCGGAGGAACTTGCACATATGTCCTCCATGAGCGTTTCCAATATGGAAAAGACTTTTAAAAATAAAATCGGAATGTCGCCCCTTACATACCGCCACAATATACGAATTGAACACGCAAAGCTTCTTTTGTCGGGTGGGTATTCCATTGCCGAAACCGCCGAGAAGGTGGGTTATGGCGATGTGTACTACTTTTCCCGAATGTTTAAAAAGCTTTGCAAGGTTACCCCCGGTGCTTATGCAAGAGAGAATAGGGGACTGTGATGTGGTGTGAATATTAGTTTGTCGCTCTGCTTGACAAATGAGGAAGTCGTTTATGTGTGTCATTCTGAGCGGAGCCGAAGGCGTAGTCGAAGAATCTCCATAACTAATGAGGCATTTATTTGTCAGGAAGATTCTTCGCTTCGCTCAGAATGACAATGTGGTGTGAATTTTGGTTTGTCGGGGAGATTGAATGAGGCAGATGAAAGCCTTCCCCTTGGTAGGCAATGTCGTCAACTTAAGCAGAAATTATGTATGTCATTCTGAGAGAAGCCGTAGGCGAAGTCGAAGAATCTCCATTACAAGGAAGATTCTTCACTACGTTCAGAATGACAAAAACCCTAAGTTGACGACATTGCCTTGGTAGGGGAAGGGGGACCGCGTGAGCGGTGGATGAGGTGGTACACTTTTGAATAACAGTAATAATGCCGCTAAAGGATTGTAGAGACCGGCGTCCTCGACGGTCCGTTAATTTGAGTATAATCTGTCTTTTAGGACCGCCCGGAGGTCGGTCCATACAAAATATCTTTGCCTAATACAATAAATCGTAAGCGACTACGTAATTGAGATCCTTCGATTCCGCTCCGCTTCACTCAGGATGACATTT
>CAYXPV010000340.1:0-2566 GCA_964467285.1 uncultured Oscillospiraceae bacterium | reverse complement strand
GTTCTTCTTACGGGATTCTCCGGCATTTTGTATAAGGGAATCTAACTGAAACTTCAGTCTGGTGAAATGGCTTTGCTGCTCTTCCAATTCATATGCTTCAAAAAGATAAGAGAGGGATGTAAGAGCATCACAATCGGATTTTGTAAGTGACATTGCAGGGGCTTTTTTCTCCAAAGCATATTTCCATGCTTCGGAGGGTGTTTTGCCATCTTCGAGTTTTTTAACCAAAATCCTCAGCATATCTGCGCATACCCCTTTTGCCTCGGGTTCAACCTTTAGAAATAAATCCCTTACGGACAACATACTGTAGCCAAGCTCACCTTCCATAAGCTCAATTACTTCATACAAGTTCTTAAGTTCCTTTTCTCTCGACACAAAGCATTCACCAAGGCAAAAGCCTATGGCACAGCTTGACAGAAAAACAAGGCTCATACCAATCAGCTTAATAATCATCCGATGTCCTCCTTATAATGCGACTTATCCTGCCCCGTTCCTTTAAAAAAACAATTTTATCAAAGCTTTTAAGCACACTTCCAAACCTTCTTTTAAGGTCCGTCATACCGCCCGAATGCGCCGTGGCGATTATATTCACACCGCATCTTACAGCATTTTCAATACCGCAGAAATCGGCTTCGGTGCCTATTTCGTCTGTGACAATAACATCCGGGCACATTGAACGGAGCATAGACATCATTGCAACGGACTTGGGATAACCGTCACACACAAAGGATGCCACCCCCACATCAAAGGTAGGTTCACCAAAAATCGAGGCGGCTATTTCACCTCTTTCGTCGGCTATGCCAACCCTCTTTATTCCTATGGGAAGCTCTCCGTTTGATATAAGTCGGCAAAGGTCTCTCAGCACCGTGGTTTTCCCACAACCGGGCGGCGAGGATATAAGAACATTGCACAGGGAATTACCCGTCATAAGTTCGCCCATAAGCCCAAGAGCGCAACCTTTTACCTCTCGGGCAACCCTGAAGCACAAAGCAGATATATGCTTAATGTGAGAAATAGTATCTTCTTTGGTTACTGCCGTTCCGCATATACCCACTCTGTGACCGCCTCGTAAGGTTACAAAGCCGTCTTTTATGTATTCATTTACGCTGTACAGACTACCGCCGGTAAGCTTATCCACCGTGTAGTCCATCATCTGATTGGTAAATACAACCTTATTGCCCGACCTGTCGTAGAGCAGTCCGGTGATATTGCCCGAAGACACGAGGACAGGCTTGTTGCGGCAGAACCTTAGTTCCGTAACGGTACTTCCTTCAATATTTTTTGCAAGTGACACAATTTCCGTAGGCAGATAGGGATACATATCCTCCAAAGTACTCAAATTTAATCACCTCAAAAAAAGTATATGGACAAAGTAAGACAAGTAGAACTGCTTGTCTTGACAAAAGCAAAAATTTCATATACAATTAACTCAATTTGGTGGTGATATATATGAAGCAAAGCGAATTTAAAAATATGGACGAAAACAGTATTCTTACCCTTGCCAAGGAGGGCGACTCTCTCGCCACGGAATACATAATAGAAAAGTACAAGAATTTTGTCAAAGCAAAATCCAGAACATACTTTCTTATAGGTGCAGACCACGAGGACATAATACAGGAAGGTATGATTGGACTTTATAAAGCAATAAGGGACTATTCCTCAGAGGGCGGCTCCTCTTTTCGTTCCTTTGCCGACCTTTGCATTACAAGACAGATAATTACCGCCATTAAAACCGCCACAAGACAGAAGCATCAGCCCCTTAATTCATACATATCATTAAACAAGCCCGTATATGATGAAGAAAGCGAAAATACTCTCATGGAGTCTTTCTTTGAAAAACAGCATTTGGACCCTGAGGAAATAATGATTAATAAGGAAAGATTTGACTTTATGGAAGAAAGACTTTCCAAGGAACTTAGTAAATATGAAACAGAAGTTCTTAAGGGATACCTTTCGGGCAAAAGCTATCAGGAAATTGCCGTAAAGCTTGGCAAACCGGAAAAATCCATTGACAATGCCCTGCAAAGAATAAAGAAAAAGATTGAAAAGCTAATGAAAACCAATGATTACGATAACAAATAGTGTATTTTGCACAAATCACGAGTGCGTATTTTGACATTTTTGTCAAAGAATGGTATTGAAAAGTTTTGAGGTAAGTGGTATTATATACCCATACCACAAAACTTTTTCATTTTCCCTCCTTTTTATAAGGAAAAAAACGGCTGCCGGATGGGCGGCTATTTTTTTGCCCATTTTTAAATAGCGTAATTTTTTTCGACATTTCTGACGATTTCGCTCAAATTCTTTGATTTTCGCATTATTTCAAAGGTTTTTCAACATAATAAAATGAAATTGAGTTTTGAGATTGAGAGAGATTGAGAGAGATTGATGGCGAAAAACAGAGATTTGATTTTATAAATTAATTTTTTCAAAAAAAGTGTTGACATCGGCTTTAAAATGTTGTAAAATACCAAATGTTGAATAAATAAACACGGAGGTAAATCTAAATGAGTACATTTATGGCTAAACCCGCTGAAGTAGAAAGAAAATGGTACATTATAGATGC
>CAYXPV010000339.1:0-2567 GCA_964467285.1 uncultured Oscillospiraceae bacterium | reverse complement strand
GGTGCAGGCGGTACCGAAGCGCAAGACTGGGTTGAAATGCTTTTACGTATGTACACAAGATGGGCAGAAAGACGTAATTTTTCTGTCGAAACACTTGATTTACTCCCCGGAGATGAAGCCGGAGTTAAGAGTGCTTCCATTCTTGTTTCCGGTGAAAATGCATATGGATATCTCAAAAGCGAGAAAGGTGTTCATCGTCTTGTAAGAATTTCGCCTTTTGATGCAGCAGGCAGAAGACATACTTCTTTCGGCAGTGTGGAAGTAATGCCGGAATTTAATGACGATATCCAAATTGATATTAGAGCAGAAGATTTGAGGGTAGATACCTATCGTGCCAGCGGTGCAGGTGGTCAGCATATCAATAAAACAGATTCTGCCATACGAATCACCCATATACCTACCGGCGTTGTTGTTTCTTGTCAAACTGAACGTTCTCAGCATAAGAACAGAGATACAGCTATGAAAATGCTTAAATCTAAGCTCATGGAAATCAAAGAACGCGAAAACAAAGAAAAGATTGAAGATATTAAAGGTGTTGAAAAGGAAATCGGTTGGGGTAGTCAGATACGAAGTTATGTATTCCATCCTTACAATCTTGTAAAGGATCACCGTACAAATTTCGAAATGGGAAATATTGGTGCTGTTATGGATGGCGACCTCGATGGATTTATTAATGAATATTTGCGACAAGCAAACCTTGGTACCCTTAATCTCAAATAAGGAGGAAAAACAAATGAAAAAAGTTTTCAAAATATATGGTTTTATTGCACTTGTCATTTTAACACTTGCTGTGGCTGTGTCTGTAAGTGCTTCGGAAACCATTACCGTAAATACCAATACTATGAATATTGTTGTAGACGGTGAAAGAGTATCCGGAGATAATTTTGTTTATTTGGATACAACTTATGTTCCTTTACGAAAAGTTGCTGAAATGCTGGGGAAAAAGGTTGATTGGGACCCTTCCGTAAACGGTGCTCTTATTTCCGATACTTCTGAACCTGCAGTTACCGAAACAGAAGATTCTATTGAAAGTCTTATTCCCGTAAAGGGCAAAAATATTGATGTAGACAGAAATACCATGAACATTTATGTGAACGGTGAACTTGTAAATGCAGATAATTTTGTGTACAAGAATACAACATATGTTCCGTTGAGAAAAGTTTCTGAGATGCTTAACAAAGAAGTTTCCTGGGAAAAGATATCAAACACCGCAAGCATAGGGGAAAAGGGTATAAGCTTTTATGACGGTGAAGTCCTCGGCAACATAAACGGGCATGAATATACCGATTATATGTATGAGTATTATGCAAAAATGTATGCTGATGAACGTGACTATCTCGAAATGATTGGCGAAGATGTGACAGAAACTATAGGTGCTTCCAAAGAAGATTATATTTACGATAAACTGAAATTTGATTATGCGCTTATAGATTATGCTCTTAGTAACGGTATGACCATGAGACCTCATTATCATTCCAGTTACTATGAATCTGTAAAATCCACACTCAAAGGTGTTAAGGGGGATATGGAAAAATTTGATGCAATGCTGAAAATGCAAGGCTTTACTTCCCTTAATTCCTACTATTATGCAATGATAGTTTCCGACCTTTATGTTCAGTATGCAGAGAATTTTGAAAACGAAGTTACAGTTGATGAAATTGAAGACTATTATAACAAAAATGAAGAAATGAAATATACATACAGCATAGACCAGGTTATACCTGATATTACCGTGATTCTTGCAAGAGAGAAAGCTACGAAGGCAATTGAAAAAATGGCTGAGACCGTTGTGATTACAAAATAATAATTTAAAAAATGTCTTAACAGATGAAAAATCCGTTAAGACATTTTTTAATTTAATATGTGATTAAAATAATAATCATCTTTTACAAGATTATATGTCATTCCCACAAGTGAAGAATTACTGCTCTCATTATTCGGAATAAGCCATTTGACTTGATGCGATTTTAATTTCGCTTTTAACAGAGAACTGACTTCGCCTTTTATATTTTCAGGAATGTCGGATTCTGTTATTATAATGCCGGAATCCGATACTTTTCCTATCATAAAATAATTCTTGCCATTTACAGAAACCTCACAATTGAATCCACCGGTAAAAGCATTTTCCTTGAGTATATATTCCAAAGACTTAAAATCCCATTCTATAATATTGTCAAATTTTTTGTTTCTTAAATTCCTGAAAGTCAGAGTAGTTAATTCTTTAAACTCTATATGCGAACTACATTCCAAGTCATTGACGAGCAACTCGCTAATATATGAATTTTCAGTAAAACCAAGTCTTTTATAATAACTGCAAAGACTATGATTTGCCGGGCAAAGAATAATAAACTTGTTTTGGATATCTGCCATTTTACAGGCAGCATTGACAAGTTTTGTACCTATACCCATATTTCTGCATTCCTTCCTTACTGCCAAGGCATACAGGTAATATCCGCTTTTTTGTAGACCAAACTCATGAGCAACTAAGGGCATAAGATAGAAACCGCCGCAAATAACACCGTTATATTCTGCAATAATCGTTTTACACTGGTGAAATTTATGTTCCA
>CAYXPV010000338.1:0-2576 GCA_964467285.1 uncultured Oscillospiraceae bacterium | reverse complement strand
CATAGCAGTAGGCATCAGTCAAAAAACCGGACTCTCTCTGCCTGTATGTATGGGTGCCACCACCTGCGGAGCAATGTTTGGGGATAACCTTTCTGTTATATCCGACACAACAATTGCTGCGGTAAAGACTCAAGGGTGTAAGATGAATGACAAGTTTAAAGAAAACTTCTTCATCGTTATGCCTGCGGCGGTTATTGCCGTTGTAATTTTTATGTTTTCCGACAGCGGAGGCAATGTAGCACTTGATATATCCGGCTACAATATAGTATCTGTAATACCCTATGTAATAGTTCTTGCCGGAGCTCTTATGGGCTTTAATGTTTTCGGCGTGCTTATAGCCGGAACCGTGTCATCCCTGGCAATTGGTATATACACCGGTTCAATATCAATTAATGACGTATTCAGAATAACCGGCGAAGGTATTACATCTATGTACGATATAACCGTTATATCCATTACCGTAGCGGCACTTGTAGGGCTTATAAAGTATGCCGGAGGAATAGACTTTATTTTGAAGGCAATTACCCGTTATGCCAAAAGTAACAAAGGTGCTCAATTCAGCATTGCCGCCCTTTCCCTTTGCGTTGACGCTTGCACAGCAAACAACACAGTAGCAATAGTAATGACCGGTCCCATTGCCAAAGAAATATCAGAAAAATCCGGCATAAGTCCCCGAAGAAGTGCATCACTTCTGGATATTTTCTCATCGGTAGGTCAGGGACTAATCCCCTACGGAGCTCAGTTACTTTCTGCTGCTTCTCTTTCGGGGCTGACACCCTTTCAGATTATTCCCCATATGTACTATCCGGTACTTATGGCTATATCGGCAGTATTTTTCATAATATTCAAAAAAGAAAAGAAATCATAAAAAACGCTCTGCAACCGAAATTGCAGAGCGTTTTTTAACGTCCAAACAAAGCACCTAAGCCACTACTTTGATTCATTAAATTGTCTAATATATTGTTATCCGAGAAAAATTCTTTGGTAAAGCCGTAAATAATTTCTCTTGCCTTTGGACTTTCAAAAAGAATTTTCCCGAAATTCCACACCAAGGAAGATGTGGATTTTTCAAGCAACATATATTCCTCACCGGAAAGCTTACACAAATTACCGCCACGAGCTACGGCAAGCTCTATAGAACTGTCCTTGCCTTTGACATCAAGTTCAAAACCATCTCCCATCCTACAGGTTCCTTCAAGCTCTGCCTTGCCGGAAGAAGGGAACTCCATAGCAATATTTGCTTTGTTTTCCGTAAAATCAAGATTCATATCTATATATGTATATGCATCATTGGAATTAATGCTTAAGGTATAGTCTGTTTTGTTGTCCCAAGGTTTAATATTGCCCTTGGCTTTCATTTCAAAAACCTTATTTTCAAAATGATAACAAATCTCAAATCCATCAGGCAGGAACTCTGTACTGTCAAACCCAAAGCTTAAAAATAATTTCCCGGCGCTCTCTTTGTATGAAAGGAATACCACACGGTCATCATACAAGGAAATACTGATATCTGCCTTAAAATTGTAATCCCTCTGTTTAACGGCTTCTTCCATATAATACAAGGCATTTTCGCCGAACCGGGATTTAAACTCGCTGTCGTTTGAAGCAATCATCATACAATTTATAAGATACTCTTTGATGTCACTTCCTTCAAAGCTCAAATTCAAGATGTGCACGTTTTTTTCAGTACTGTTAACCATTTGCTTGCCTGTACCGCTATACTTGACGGTGCCTTTTTCTAAAAGCACAAGAGTTTCATCTGTAAGAGCTTCCTGTAAAGATTCAAAGTTTTCTTTATTACTTCCGCATACATTGCTGAATGACAAATCTATATCGGCAAGCCTCTTGTCATTTTTTATATCTTCAGAAACAGGAAGTTTGGTATCGGAGAGTTGTTTCCCGAAGTTTTTAGAGGAAACGGCATAATACTGTTCTTCGGAAAGTTGATTAACACTAATCCCTATAATTCTGTCATCCCACAAAATGCTTGTATCTGCCTTTTTACCATACAGTTCCACACCTTGCGCCCGGGCAGAAATACCGCCTTGCGAAGGAATATACGCCACCTCAATGCTCTCGTAAGGAATTTTGGCACCATCCATTTCAATACGGTTGGTGAAGGTAAAATCCGTATCGGATTTCAGTTCAAAACCAAGAAGCATATCCAAAAGTTCTGTTGAGTCATCCTTCAGCTGAGTTGCCGTCTGTCCCATACAGTATGCGGCGTATTCTTTGGGAGCAATCGACATCAGTATACTTGCACGGAATATGTATAAAATACCTGTGATAACCAAGAGAAAAACAACCACCGAAAATGATATTATTATAACTTTCTTTTTCTTGTCCGAAAGTTCTTTTCCGCAGGATTTACAAAGCATAATTGTCACCCGATTCAATAATTGCTAAGACTAATATATCACAATATATTATAGTTTTCAACTTTTTTAAAAAAACCTCCGATTTTTTTGAAAAAAAGCTTGACATTTACATCTATTTTTGTTATTATATTCAGGTAGCAAATATTGGGCTATCGCCAAGTTGGTAAGGCACCGGATTCTGATTCCGGCATTCGGAGG
>CAYXPV010000337.1:0-2607 GCA_964467285.1 uncultured Oscillospiraceae bacterium | reverse complement strand
CCGTTATTGGTTACCATTATATTATGAGGTTTAATATCTCTGTGAATAATATTTTTTTCATGTGCAACAGTAAGAGCAGCACATATCTGCGAGGATATTTCTGCGCTTTCCAACGATGAAAGTTTACCCTTTGCCTTAATATATTCCTTAAGGGTAATACCTTCTATATATTCCATTACAATGTAATATAAACCGTCCTCTTCCCCAACATCATAAATCGAAACAATATTAGGGTGAGCAAGACATGCCACAGCCTGTGCCTCCGCATTGAAGCGATTTACAAACTCCTCGCCGCCGTCAAGATCGTTTCTGAGCATTTTTACAGCTACTATTCTGTTTAATACATTGCACTGTGCTTTATATACATGGGCCATACCGCCCTTACCAACTTCTTCT
Source organism: uncultured Oscillospiraceae bacterium (assembly GCA_964467285.1). Taxonomy (GTDB): domain Bacteria; phylum Bacillota; class Clostridia; order UMGS1810; family UMGS1810; genus RGIG8748. The sequence goes on along the minus strand of CAYXPV010000337.1, from coordinate 2,211 downwards.
AATATGGTATATCTACCGCCAAGAACTTTTCCGATCATTACATTCACCCCTTTAAGATATTCTGACAGCCACAACGGTAATATTATCGTTGCCGCCTTTATCGTTTGCCATTGAAATTAACTTCTCTGCAGAATCTTCAATTTCAACCGAAACAACTCCGGCAATTTCTTCATCGGTCAAAAGTCCGTGAAGCCCGTCTGTACATGCAACAACAACGTTTCCGGAATCAAGGTTTGTTTCGAAGATATCTACAATAACATCTGCTTCACTTCCAACTGCACGGGTTATGACATTTTTCTGAGGATGTACTCTGGCTTCGTCGACGGTAATAACTCCGCGTCTTAATAAATCAGCAACAAGGGAGTGATCCTGCGTTATCTGGAAAATTCTCGTTCCGGAACACGCATAAACTCTGCTGTCGCCAACACTTGCTGTATATAATTTATTGTTGTCAACAATGCAAGCTACAACAGTAGTTCCCATACCTTCAAGTTCGGGATTTTCATTGGATTGCTTGAAAACTTCTGCGTTAGCACTTCGTACGGCATTACAAAGAAGTTCTTTGATATCCTCCGCACTTAATTCTTCGGTATAATTTGAAATACATTCATTAATTATAGTTTCAACAGCAATGGAACTTGCCATTTTGCCGCCACGATGTCCTCCCATACCGTCTGCAACAACAAACAGACCGCAATTGTCGGAAAAAGTATGGACGTCTACGGAATCCTGATTTGACTGACGGACAAGTCCCACATCCGTACCGTATGAATATTTCAAGTTAACCCCTCCTTTGTACTTTCTTTTCTTCTGAGCTGTCCGCAGGATGCACTTATATCACTGCCAAGCTCACGTCTGACCGTAACGGGTATACCCATTTGTTCAAGAACATTAACAAACTCCCTGATTTTATTTTTTGAGGGTTTTTGGAAGTTGTTCTCTTCTACATTATTTACAGGAATCAAATTTATGTGGCAAAGCATTCCTTTTACCAATTTCCCAAGCATTTGGGCAACATCTTTATTATCGTTTACATCCTTAATAAGGGCAAATTCAAAGCTGATGCGACGTTTGGTTTGCTTGGTATATTCTTTGCACGCATTAATTAGCTGAGCAATATTATATGATTTATTTACAGGCATAATCGTATTTCGAATTTCATCGCAAGGTGCATGAAGTGAAACACTTAGCGTAAGCGGAAAATTGAATGACATCAATTCTTTGATTTTGGGGACAATACCGCAGGTTGACAAAGAAATATGTCTGTAACCGATATTTATGCCGTTATCATCATTAACAATTTTAAGGAATTTAATAACATTTTCAAAATTATCAAGAGGTTCCCCTATGCCCATCATTACAATATTGGAAATCCTCTCAGCAATATCTTTTTGAGCAAAAATTATCTGGTCAAGAATTTCACCCGGTGTAAGCGACCTTACAAGTCCGCCGATTGTTGAAGCACAGAATTTACAGCCCATTCTGCATCCAACCTGACAGGAAATACAAATGGTAATGCCGTGTTTATAGTACATAACAACGCTTTCAACACGGTTTCCGTCTTCAAGTTCAAAGAGATATTTTTTTGTTTCATCCAAAGCAGATTCAAGTTTACGAACAATCTTAAGTCTGCTTACAAAGCAAATGTCTTTGAGCTTATTTCTGAGTGCAACAGAAAGATCTGTCATCTCGTCAAAACTTTCTGCACCTCGGTGAAGCCAGGCAAATATCTGTTTTGCTCTAAATGGTTTTTCGCCGTTTTTAACAAGAAAATCTTTTAATTCTTCAAATGTTAAATCCTTTAAATTAATCATTATTATTCCTTTATTAACAGACTTATAAAAAATCCGTCGCAATCATTTTTGTGTGGATATAAAGTAATATATCCTTTATTTTCGCAATTACAATCTATTGTTTTTAATTTAAAATCCGGTCTGCATTTCAAGAATTCAAACAACACGTCCTCATTTTCTTCTTTAAAAAGTGTGCATGTTGAAAAAATCATAGCACCACCCGGTTTAAGGTAATCTGCAGCAACTTTCAATATAGAAATACTTATTTTTGAAAGTTCAGCACTATCATCGGGATTTCTTAAATACTTTATATCCGGTTTTTTTCTGATAATTCCGATTCCGGTACACGGTGCATCTACAAGGATATAGTCAGCCTTGCCCATAAGCGATTCGTCAAATACAGAAGAATCCTTTACAC
>CAYXPV010000336.1:1443-2611 GCA_964467285.1 uncultured Oscillospiraceae bacterium | reverse complement strand
AAGCCTAACAAGGAATATTTTGATTATGTGTTTGAGGCCTTAAATATAACCAACAAAAAGCGGGTGCTTCTTATAGGTGATTCCCTCACAAGTGATATGAAAGGCGGCTTCGTAGCCGGGATAGATACCTGTTGGTTTAATCCTTCTCACAGTCCCAATAAGTTGGATATTCCTGTTACGTATGAAATTGACAATCTTTGTAAACTGGCGGAAATTGTGAATTGATTTCAATGCTGTCAACGAAAAAGGAGACAAATAACAAATGAAAAAAACATATTTATGTGCCGGTATCGCCATATTTTGCTGGTCGACGGTTGCGGCAACCTGTAAGTTCCTTCTTGAAGACCTTGACAATTTGCAGCTTCTGTGGATGAATTCCCTTATAGCCGGGTTGTTTCTTCTTGCTCTGAATATTATCACCGGTAATTTTAAAAAATGCAAAAGTTACAGGATAAAAGATTATTTTGTTATGATAGCAATAGGAATCCCGGGTACATTGTTTTATTATATGTTTTATTATGCCGGAACGGATATCCTTCCTGCTTCACAGGCTTTTATCATAAATTACCTGTGGCCCATAATGAGCGTGCTTTTTGCATGTATTATTCTTAAGGAAAAACTCACCTTCAAAAAGGTCATAGCTATTATCATTTCGTTTGTGGGCGTAGGAGTGGTTATAGGCGGTTCAATCGGTAATTTTAACGGAGAAATGCTGACAGGAGCTTTGTTTTGTATATTAGGCGCTGTTTCCTATGGCATATTTACCGCCCTCAATCAGAAAATGAATTACAATAAGTCGATGACACTTATGTCAAGTTATCTTACAACATTTGTTATAACAACGGTAATCAATTTAATTAACTCAGATATGTTTATCCCAAGTGCCGTTCAAATGGCCGGATTTTTATGGAACGGTATTTTTACAGTGGCTATTGCAAATACTCTTTGGGTAGTTGCATTGGAAAAAGGAAATACCGCCAAGGTGTCGAATCTTGCATGTATAACACCATTTTTGTCCCTTATCTGGACGTTCCTGTTTCTGGATGAACAAATTAAGCTTAATTCCATTGCAGGGCTCATAATTATAATCGGCGGAATATTAATTCAGCTGAAAGACAAGAAGCAGAGTAAATAGCTGAATACACTTGAATCCTCAAGCTGATTTGCC
>CAYXPV010000336.1:0-1433 GCA_964467285.1 uncultured Oscillospiraceae bacterium | reverse complement strand
TGATTTGCCTTGTCTGATTCGAATTTTTTGCCAACTGATATAACCTTAGATATAGTTTGCCAAAAAAGCCACAAAGCACACAACCACAGAAATGTATCGGGTATTGTATAAGCTTGCAAGAACCCACAGAATAATCAGAATAATATCGTTGGTGGCATAGGCAAGGGCGAAATACGGGCTTCTTCTGAATGTGAGATACACCGCCAGAAAGCTTGTTGTAACAGACAGGGTGCTCGGCAATATGTTTGCTGTATTAAAATGTTCTAATATGAAATAGAAAATAACGGTGATTAAAACGGTAATCAACCACATAAATACTGTTTCCTTCAGACTGATGGTATTTACTTTGACTTCGGCTTTGTTTCCGTTAAACGGATTTCTAAGCCAGGATATAAGCGCAAAAACAGCCATGGGCATTGTCATACCAAGGTAGGTTATCATTTCTCCGTAATAGGAAAAGGTATATGAGATTATTCCGTACAGTAAACTGAATATAACCATAAGCAGTTGTCCCAAAGGGTTTCCCTTGGCGTTGAAAATGAGAGAAGTAACACCTATGAGAGATGCACATAATGTCATATAGTTTTCTTTGTCAAAAAGGCAAAAGGAAGTAACGGTCAGAATTACTGAGGTTAACCACAGAACAATATCGGTTTTTGAAAAATATGTTTTAATTTTACGCATAATAATTCCTTTCAAAAAAATAAACATCCGAATGCATATCTTCAAAGACCTAACGATATACAAACGAATGCTCACAGCATCCACTACCCGGTGGCAGTCTGGTTATTAATTTATTGTATTATAGCACACGATACAATAAAATACAATACACAACATAAAATTTTATTTACAAGGGGTTTGATTATGGATATTTTTGCACCCGGAATTTCAATGAATGATTTTAATTACGCACTGGAATGTCTTGAGGATTGCAGACAGGAAAGCGCCAAAGAGTATGGATTTAATTATCCGTATTTTACACCCGGCGGAGCTTATGGCGAGCAGTGGTGGCAGATTGATTCGGCTTTGGCGCTGTGCGGTTATAAATGGATAGACAGAAAATTTGCAGAAACTTCATTGTGGAATTTCATTGAATCTCAGAAGGATGACGGAAGAATCTGTCTTTGGGGAGCAGATATTCTGCCCGAATATGTTGAGGGCGGAAACTTTTCAAAGCAAAACAAAGATGCTTCATCCCTGCCCAAAATTTTTGATGTGGCATATCATATTCTCCAAGGCTCCACAGATAAAGAATTAAAAGAAGCTACATACAATATGCTGAAAAAATATCTGGACTGGTGGTTTTCTTCACGTCTTGATGCGCCAACGGGACTTATTACGGCAGTTTTTGAAGAAACCTTTATTCCTTACCTGGGGTACTCGGGTGAGTATGCGGCGGTAGATACAAATGTTGAGGTTTATGTAGGTTG
>CAYXPV010000335.1:0-2614 GCA_964467285.1 uncultured Oscillospiraceae bacterium | reverse complement strand
TGAAGAAGAACCCGATTTTTGCCTAACGCAAAGTCGGGTTCTTCGACAGTCTGAGCAAAGCACTTCTTAAGAGGTGCTTTGCTTTTTAATTGTTATTTTTTTATGAAATAGGGCAGGTCATTAAGAGTCACAGGTATGGAAACAGTAGTGCCGCCTGTGTAGATTTTGCCGTCAAATCCTTCCCATTCTCCTTCGGGAAGATGAACTTCTCTTGTGGTCATGCCTTTAACTATAACCGGAGCTACAAGAATATCGGTTCCCAGCATAAAGGTGTCTAAAATATCGTGGTATCCTTTGTGTGGGTAGTTGTACTCCAAGTTTCTCATTATAGGTTCGCCGTTTTCATAGGCGTCATTTACAAGTTTAAGTATAGTGTCTGAAAACTTGTTATGTAGTTTTTCTGCATTTTTAATACATTGAAGTGCTTCGGGACCGACTGCTTCCCAAGGTGCCCAGGAAAATTGCATCATGGGGAACAGGGCAGAAGTCTGCGCCATACGCACAAAGAGTTCTTCGTCCACATTCTGATTGTGCTCACGAACAGTCCATTCTCCGCCGCCAATCATATCCGGGCACACAAAGGGATGCCCTATAATACCCTGGAGCAGAGCATAGGGGATAAGGGTGTTTAAACCTTCGCCGTCCCAGCTGTGGGCTCTGTCGCGGATTCTTTGTATGGAGCGCTTTCCGCCGCCTTTAAAGGTGTCTTTATATTCGTGGAAGGTATATTTCATTCCAAATTCATTCCAGGCAATATTTCTTTCGTGTGGAGTGTATGTGTCGTCAATTTCGCCTGTTACGGAGGCGTGGTTGCTGTAGCATTTCACAGTACCACCGTCAAATTTAAATCCGTCTATGCCGTATTCGTCCATAAGATATTTAAGCTGTTTGTCCATGAAATCGCAGTCACATTCTTTTGTAAAATCAAGAATTGCACTGAATCCGTTCCACCACTTAACAAGGTTAATTTTACCGTCTTTGTTTCTCATAAATACTTCATCGGAATTTTCAAAGTTAAGGTAATCCCAGGCACGTTGAATAAAGCTAAGCCCGTCTGCACGCACATAGGGCACAACCCACAGCATTACGGTAAAACCCATTTTGTGTAGTTCATCTGTCATAGCTTTGGGGTCGGGGAACTTAATTCTGTCAAAATCCCATTCTCCGTAATATTTAGCCCAGCCTTCGTCAATCATCAGTATGCCGGGGGTAAATCCGTTTTCAATAATTCCTCTTGCGTACTGAAGCACCCCTTCCTGAGTCTGATTGTATGTCATCTGCATCCAGGTGTTGTACTGAGGCACTTTGAAGAAGGTTTCCGGAAGTTCATTTCCCTTTGGAGGAAAGTGCTTTTCCATAGCACCAACATAGGCACTTCTCAGGGTGTCACCGAATTTTTCAAGGGTAACTTCCGTTGGTGCATCTATCTCAAATTCACCATTTGAAATTTTCACCTTAAAGCCGACCTCGCACCATATACATCTGCCTTTATTTGAAAGAAACATAGGCATAGTCTGATTTTCGCAGTCATATGTAAAGTCACTTTCGATATTTGTGTTTTTGTCGAAAGGACATTTTGCGCCGTTAACGGCAGAACCGCCCCACCAGTATTCGTCATTTTCCATTTTAAAATTGTAAATCATTTTGTCACAGCCTTTCCTCTTGACATTGGTTTAATTTAATTATACAATACAAATTATATACTGTATATAGAAATTTGGATATAAAATTTACACTATCGGTCACAAAGGGGTGATAAAATGCACGAGATAAAGGACAAGTTTCATATTAAGGAACTAAAAAAGTATTATCACTACAATCACAGCTCAAATTATGTGTTTTTAGGCCATCGTCATCAGGATATTGAACTCAACATAATCCTTGATGGCGAAATGGAAATAACCTGCGAGCAGGGCATTTATAAAGTGAAAAAAGGTGAGATGATTCTTGTTCCTTCCTATGCATTTCATCAGAATCGTGTAACAGGGAATACCAATGCCGAGATGGTTGTTGTTCAGTTTGATGTAAGCGTTCCCGTAATTCACAATAATTTTTTTGTTTGCTCTATGGATAACGATATACAAAGTCTTGTAAATATGTTTTGCAAGGAAATGGAGGTTAACTCCCGGACACGTAACGGTGACTGTATTGCGATTTCCGAAAATGCTTTAAAACTCCTTGAAGTATTTTTACAGTATTCCTTTGGCGGCGAAAAGATTTCTAAACTTCGTGAAAACGAAAATTCTTTGGTGTATAACAGAGCAGTACGCTATATGCAGGAAAATCTCAATTCAAAACTTACCGTTGCAGATATTGCCCATGAGTGCGGAGTATGTACAACTACTTTAAAAAAGTTTTTTGCTTATTATACCGGCAAGGGGTGCATATCTTTTTTCAACGAGCTTAAGCTTGAAAGGGCAAAAGAATTGCTGCAAGGAGGAAAAAGTTGTCTTGAAGTCAGCGAAGAACTCGGATATTCTTCACAAGGATATTTTTCACGAAAATTCAGACAGATGTACGGCGATGTTCCGGTTAAGTACAGAAAGCTTTAAACTACTATTAATTGAATATAGGCTAAAATTTTTAAAAACTAAAAAGCAGGTGACATATGAAA
>CAYXPV010000334.1:0-2616 GCA_964467285.1 uncultured Oscillospiraceae bacterium | reverse complement strand
AGATTTCCACACCTGGGGTTATATCGAAGTAAACATTGGGGTATGTGTCAAGAACCCTTGCAGCTTCCTCTATATCGTCAGACACATAAAAGAAATGTGCAAGAATGGTTTTGAGATTCGGATGCTTGTCCAGCATTTCCAAAGTTTCTCTGTGAGCATCCTCAAAGGATATAAAACCCTTCCCTTCGTAGCACCAGCCTGCTTCCACCTGCATGGGAAGCATACGGTCTTTGTGCCAGAAACTTCTTGGGTCTTTGGAATGAATGAGCGCATACATACCAAGCTTCTCCATAAGACTTAGGGCTTTGTCGTAGGAAGGGTGATTTAAGCCCTTGCCTATCTGCATGCGCATTGTGGGCTTCATATGCAGAAATTTCATTCCGTCACAGCCGGCATTCCACAGCCATTCCACCTGTTTTTCGTAAGGAATTTCAAGAAAGGGTCCCCACTCGTGGAGAGAACCGTTTACGCATACCTCCATGCCATCATAAAAATCCTTAACCCACAGGGCATAGAGATTTTCAAAATTACTGTAATTCTTCGATGTGGCAACGGTTTGTATTGATACCTTGCCTACGCCCTTTCCTTTGAGATAATCCAGAAAATCCGCAGTTTTCTTTCTGTTATAAGAACGCATATGAATGTGCATATCTGTTTTTTTCATATTCTTTTACCTCTTTCTGCTTCAAGGTTTATCATTTCTCTGAAGCTTTTCATCTGCTCCGCACTTTTGGGCATTGTGCATACGGTGATTTTTTCGCCGAAGAAGTCCTCACAAAGTTTTACAACAGCCTCATAACCAATGTATTCTTCAAGCAGACACAAAGCGCGGTAATCGCAAATCGCTTCAAGCATATATTTTTCTCTTAAGGACGGGTGAACATCATCCATACCCGGATATGCAAGATAAGCCGCACCGGGAAGCTGCTTGTAAAAACAGGAATCTCCCTTGGGATCCATAATTCCGGTAGTCATTCTGTCATAATAATAGTTGTACCCCCAGTGAAGAAATCCCGTGGCTTTGTATTTGTACATATGAAGTCCCAAAATCCTCGTGCGATAGGGTTTTGAAGTCAAAAGGCGGTTTGCGCATTTTTCCAGACCACTTTCATCGTAATATCCCCCGGTGTAGTAAAGCCAGAAGTCGGGGCATTTACCAAAGAAATTATCTGCCTTGGATATTGATACAACGGGAGTCTTTACAAACTTCTTGTCATAGAAAACAATATCCTCAAGGGCATCACCGCCGGGATAACCTTCCAACAGATGGGAAACAGTATCTACAGCCTTTTTGTAAGTGAGTTCATTCTCCTTGGTCGGTTCGTCGGATATGTGGAAGAACAACCTGTCCTCATAGCCTATGGACCGCATAAATTCCGTAAGGGCAGGTATATAAGCTTTAAGGAAGTCCGAATACTCCTTGCCGGAAGCATCGGTATCCCATCCGAAAATTCTTTTGTATGTGCCGCAAACGGTGGCATATATATTTGGAGCATGCTCTGCACCCCACTGAGTAAACAAGTGACTGTGTTCAATGTACTTTATACCGCAATCTGTTGCAAGACGGACAAAGCGTTCTGCCAAAGAAAAATCAAAGTTATATTTATCCCCGTTTTTCTCTATACCCACAAGCTGAGTACACATTCTTTCGCCACCGATGAAGGTATCCAAGGGCGGAGTGAAGAAGGGTGTAAGAAGCATATTCATACCGTTTAAAGCGGCATTTGTAAGATACTTCTCCAGTATAGTGAAAAATCTGTCGCTGTATATTTCCACCTTGTGCATATCGCAAAGACAATCGTAGTGAAACCAGTTTGTATAATGAAGCTTTGTTTCGGGAAGCTCTTTTTTCAATACATTTAAGGTAAACTTATGTTCTGCAAGAAGACTTCCGTCAAGAAGGGAACGAACTTTAAGTGTAAGCTGATAAGTTCCGCCATTCAAAGCTGTACCCTTTTCGTTTATTATTACGGCAACGGACTGATATGCCTTGGTTGCGGTAAGAAGGTTGTCCTCATCTTTTTCGTAAAAAGGGAGTCTGCTGTCATCACGATTGACTACTATAGGTTCTGATGACCTTTCAAGCATTATATCCGGGTACATTCCGACACCTCTGCCTTCGGTACATACTTCATCAAAGCCAAGGTCTGTGCGAGTGGCAGGCACATAGCCAACCTTGTACACGCTCACATCTGCACCGGGACATGCCGCCGAAAGAGTTATGGGAGAACACCATTTATCTTCGTCGGATTTATATGCAAGAGTAAGCATAAAAGGCTCGTTTGCAAAGCAGGAACCTTCCGTGATACTTTCTTTCTTTTTACTGTCGGGGAAAATCTTGTTGTCGGAATATGTAAGAAATGAAGTAAAATTCATGCGTGTATACGTCCTTTCGAGGTTTTTCGTAAATTATAGCACATTTTCGACATTTTGTACATATAAATTTTGGTTTGTCGCTCTGTTTAAAAACGATAAACATGATGGAGCCTCACTGAAAGTGAGGCAGAAACCGGTGAGGTAGGAAAAAATGATGCAGAATGTTCAAACCGAACCCGTAGGGGGTACCCGAAGCTGTACGAGGGTACAGCGAGAGGTGAGGTTTGGACAGAGCAAAAA
>CAYXPV010000333.1:0-2620 GCA_964467285.1 uncultured Oscillospiraceae bacterium | reverse complement strand
TACTGCACCTATGGTTCACTGGCCCGAAGTTATGCTCAGTTATGATAAAGCTACAAAAACCCTGTTTTCCGCGGATGCTTTTGGAAAATTTGGCACAACGGATGCAGATGAAGAATGGGATTGTGAAGCACGCCGTTATTATATCGGTATTGTCGGAAAATTCGGCACTCAGGTACAGAATCTCCTGAAGAAACTATCAGGAACAGAGGTTGACAGAATATGTCCGCTTCATGGTCCTGTGCTTACTGAAAATCTTGAACATTACCTTAATTTGTATGATATATGGTCGTCGTATAAACCTGAAACCGAGGGGGTAGCTATCGCATATACTTCCGTATACGGTAACACTAAACAAGCTGCAGAGCTTCTTTGTGAAGAACTGAAAAAAGCAGGTTGCTCCAAGGTTAGTATTTCTGACCTGGCACGTTGTGATATGGCAGAGGCTGTTGAGGATGCTTTCAGATATTCAAAACTCGTTCTTGCAACCACAACCTATAATGGGGGTATTTTCCCCTTTATGAAGGAATTTATAAATCATCTTACAGAACGTAATTACCAAAATCGTACAATAGCTGTAATTGAGAATGGTTCATGGGCACCAATGGCAGAAAAGACCATAAAAACTCTTTTGGAAAAATCAAAAGATTTGACATATGCTGAACCTTCAATTAAGATAATGTCTGCATTGACTAATGAAAACAGAGAACAAATCAAGGCTCTTGCGAAAGCACTTGTATAATACAAAAGACACGGGAGATGTATTTACTATGTATATTTGTTTTAAAGACGGCAAAAGAAAGGCAATGACTTTAAGCTATGATGACGGTGTTGTTCAGGATATCAGACTTTCAGAAATTATGAAAAAGTATGGTCTTAAGGGTACTTTTAATATAAATTCCGGACTTTTTCTGGAAGATGCTTCAACACGCGAACGCTATTACGGCAGAATGACCATTGAAGAAGCAAAGAAGTTATACATTGACAGCGGTAATGAGGTTGCAGTACACGGTTACCGCCATAAATCACTTGTCAATATTAGTGCTTCCGAAGCAACATATGACATCTTAAAAGACAGAGAATGCCTTGAAAAACTATTTGGTTGTCCGATGCGCGGTATGGCATATGCATATGGCTCTTATAATAACGAAACTTTGAGTGTACTCAAAAACTGCGGTATTGCTTATTCAAGAACAACCGCAGCAACAAAGGGCTTTGCTCTGCCAAAGAACTGGCTTGAGCTTCACCCGACCTGTCATCACAGAGAACCCGAACTTATGAATCTCCTTGATAACTTCCTTAAGGCTGACCCGTATCCTGCAAGAACAATGATGTTCTATCTATGGGGGCATAGCTATGAGTTTGATGATAATAACAACTGGTATATCATTGAAGAATTTGCCAAAGCGGCAGGCGGAAACGACGATGTATGGTATGCAACAAATATTGAGATTTACGATTATGTAAATGCATATAAGAGTCTTATTTCTACATTAGATGAATCTGTTATATATAATCCCACATCCATTGACGTTTGGGTGTTTGTAAATAAAGAAAAGATTTGCATTAAGGCAGGGGAAACTTACAGAAAATAAGTCTTACGGTGATTTAATATGATTACACTATCAAAAATTGCAAAGCTTTGTCATATATCTGTTTCTACAGTTTCCAAAGCCTTTTCAATGAGCAATGAAGTAAATGAACAAACAAGAGAAATGATATTTGATGTTGCAAGAGAAAATAACTGTTTCAGGGAATATTTCAATGCAAAGTACCCAAAGTATGTTGTTGCAATAGTTTGTCCCGAATTTCAAAGCACATATTATTCCTCGACACTTTCGCTTATTCAACAAAATCTTGAAAAGCATAATTGCGAAATTACTGTTGCATCAACGAATTTTTCTGCCGATACTGAAAGAGAACTTCTTGAATATTATTCAAAGTATACTACTGTGGATGCAATTATCAATTATGGTACAATTACAGAAAAGACCATCAAATCTGAAATACCCATAATAAATATGGGTAAGTCTGACGATGAACGTAATTATATTTCTCACGATTATGTCGATGCTCTTGACAACGCCATAAAGCATTTTATAAAAAACGGTGCAGAAAAAATCGGTTTTATAAGCGAAAAAAGAACAGTAAAGAAGCTTGAACAATTTTGTGCGTCAATGGAGAAAAACGGCATAAATTTTGATACAAAGTATCTTGCCATAACAGAGGAACGTTTTGAAAAGGGTGGCTATGTGGGTATGGAAACTCTGTTTGTAAGAGGTGACTTGCCGGATGCTGTTATTTGCGGATATGACGATATGGCAATTGGCGCAATGAGATGCATTTTCGACAAAGGGCTTAAAGTTCCCGACGATATCATGGTTATGGGTATGAACGATATAAGTATCTCAGACTATACTGAACCGCCGCTTTCGTCTATAAGTCTTAAAAACGATCTTACCTGCAAGGCAGCCACAGATATGCTTATTGCCCGTCTTACGGGAGAAAGCTATCCTGACTATAAAGTGATAGAATGTGAATTAAAATTAAGAAAATCAACACAAAAAAAGGGGATGTAAATTAATCCCTAAAACAGACAAAGATCTCTATTGTGAGGTCTTTG
>CAYXPV010000332.1:0-2626 GCA_964467285.1 uncultured Oscillospiraceae bacterium | reverse complement strand
AAAATACTTACGATGCACTTATGATGATATTTTTGTATTTTATTGTCAGTGAATGTATAGACCATTATCAAGTGCGTTCTCTTGGCTACGGACTTGATGCAACTCTTTATCCTTTTTACAAAAAAGATATCGAAAGGGGTACTTTTACCGGAGAAGAAATCAAAGAATTTATTGCCTATTTTCTTATGCAGTTTTCTGCAATCGGAAATTATTGGGGACAGCCTTTCTATCTTGGAGGTACTAACCTCGACGGAACTACCAAGGTTAACGAGCTTACACATCTTATTCTTGATACATACGATGAACTTGGTATATATAACCCGAAAATACAGATTAAGGTTAGTTTAAGTACACCGAAGGAATTTGTTTACAAGGCTCTTGAAATGATACGCTCCGGTATGACCAGCATTGTACTTATAAATGAAGATTTGATTGTAAAATCAATTATGAAGCGTGGGGGAACTTACGAGGAAGGCGTTGATGCCGCAATAAGCGGATGCTATGAATATAAAATAAAGGCATCGGGAGTGGGACTTTCTTCAGCATACTTCAATGCACTTAAAATGGTTTCGCTTGTATTTACAAACGGTGTTGATTTAAAGACAGGTAAGCAAATTGGTGCAATTACAGGTGATGTAACAGAATTTAAAACGTTTAAAGAGTTCTATAATGCGTTTAAAAAGCAATTTGAATACATTGTTGATATAATCTTCAAAGAACTTTGTTATTATGAAGAATACTCCCATGAGGTAAATCCTTCGCTAATATTTTCTGCCACTATTCCCAGATGTGTTAGTACTCTTACAGATGCCCATGATAACGGTCTTGATAACGGAAGCGGAACTCTGCTTAACGGATTTGCAAGTGCCGTAGATGCTCTTATGGTTGTAAATGAACTTGTTTTTGAAAAGAGACTCACAACTCTGGAAGAACTCAAAACTGCCATTGAAAATAATTGGGAAGGTTATGAAAAATTACGTATTCAGGCACAAAAGTGTAAGCATAAATTCGGCAACGGTGACCGTATGGCGGATTATTATGCCAATGCAATTCATCAGTTCTATGCTGCTCTTATAGGTGACAAGAGAAACTCTCGTGGCGGAAAATACGGCTATGAACTTCACTCTGCAAGAAGCTTTATTGAGCAGGGATGGAATACTGAAGCTACTCCCGACGGCAGAAAAGCAGGTGAGGAAACATCAAAGAATATTTCCCCTTCCGTTGGTGCAGATATAAGCGGCATAACAGCACTCATCAAGTCGGTCACAACTTTGGATTTATCCCTTGCTTCCACCGGTGCATGCCTTGATGTCATGCTTCATCCGTCGGCTGTGCAGGGTTGTGACGGTCTTGATGTTCTATACGGCATATTAAATACCTACATTGCCAAGGGTGGTGCTTCCATACATTTTAATATATTTAATACAGAAACCCTGAGAGATGCACAAAAAAAACCCGATAAGTACAGAAATTTGCAAGTGAGAGTCTGCGGATGGAATGTCCTTTGGAATAATTTGTGTAAGGAAGAACAGGAAGCATACATAAAGCGAGCTGAATCAATAATTTAGGCGTTAATTTCTTTTTGAAAGGAAAAGTTTGAAATGAAAGCAACCATAGTTGATATCAAAAGATTCGCCGTTCATGACGGTGACGGAATACGAACAACGGTGTTTTTTAAGGGATGTCCTTTAAAATGTGTGTGGTGTCACAATCCTGAAAGTATTTCTTTTAAACCTCAGCTGTCATATCTTGAAAATAAATGTTTGAACTGCGGTGAATGTATAAGTGTATGTCCGGTTAATGCTCACAGCATTATTGACGGCGTGCACCTCTACAATAGAGAAGTATGTATAAACTGCGGTAAATGTGAGGGAGATTGTCTTGGTGATGCTCTGAGACTCTACGGCAAAGAAATGACTGTAGAGGAACTTATGCCGATACTTTGTGAGGATAAGGATTTTTACGATAATTCCGGCGGTGGTGTTACTTTGTCCGGTGGTGAATGTCTTATGCAGGCAGATTTTTGCAAGGAGCTTTTGAAACAATTAAAGGAACATAATATTAACACAGCAGTTGACACCTGCGGTTTTGTTTCAAAAGAAGCAATAGATAAGGTTATGCCATACACAGATATTTTTTTGTATGATTTAAAGGCAGTTGATTCACAAGTACACAAGCGTTGCACAGGGCAGACAAATGACATTATATTGAATAACCTTAAGTATATAGACTCTAATGGTAAGAAAACAGAAATAAGAATTCCGTATGTACCGGGATATAACGATAACCAAATTCAAAAGATTTCGGATTTTTTAAAAGAACTAAAAAATATTACGGCAGTTAAGGTTCTCCCGTATCACAATTATGCAGGTTCAAAATATGCTTCTCTGAATATGGTCAATACCTTACCGGAGATTTTACCAACCAAAGAGGAAATGGTGGTTGCAGAATCATATTTTGTAAAATAAAAATAAGCACAGAGATTTTTTTAGAATCTCTGTGCTTTGCGGTTTTATTCAATTATTTTGCCGTCTGTGCTTATTGTAACAACATTCCAGGGTATAAATTTTCCGCTTGCCATAAGTGCAGATTTAACGGCATTTTCAATTCCTCCGCAGCAGGGTAC
>CAYXPV010000331.1:0-2655 GCA_964467285.1 uncultured Oscillospiraceae bacterium | reverse complement strand
TCTCACCCACTCCGCCAAATGCCATTTCGCTTGTGGCAAGGTGGATGATGGTATCGTTTACGCATCCGCCGCCGAAGGAAAGGCGGTTGGTCACGTACTTGATATTCTTGCGGTTTTCAGAGAATATATACAACGCCAATGGCTTAGCAAGAGTACTCTGGTGCTTTACAACCTCTTCTATGCTGTCAAAGGTAATAATGGGCATTATGGGCCCGAATATTTCCTGTCCCATTACCGCATCTTCAAAGGTTACGTTATCCATTACGGTAGGTTCTATCTGAAGGGTGTCCTTGTTTACTTTACCGCCGTGTACAACTTTACCTTCGTCAATAAGTGAGCATATACGTTCAAAGTGCTTTTCGTTGATGATCTTGCCGTAATCGGGATTTTCAAGAGGATTTTCGCCGTATTGCTTTGTAATCTGCTTTTTAACCTCGGCTATAAACTTATCCTTTACGCTTCTGTGGCAAAGAATATAATCGGGAGCTACACAGGTCTGTCCGCAGTTTAAGTATTTACCAAAAACTATTCTCTTTGCGGCAAGACTTATCTTGGCACTTTCATCCACTATGCAAGGGCTTTTTCCGCCAAGCTCCAGAACTGCAGGGGTAAGGGTTTCTGCTGTATGACGGAGCACCTCTATACCTACATTCTGACTTCCCGTAAAGAACACAAAGTCAAACTTTTCTTCCAGAAGGCAGGCATTCTCTTTCCTGCCGCCTGTTACTACCGCAACATACTCACGGGGGAAGGTCTCGGTTATGAGCTTTTCCATAATCGAACTTGTTGCAGGTGAATATGCGCTGGGTTTAACTATTGCGGTATTACCTGCGGCAATTGCATCGGCAATAGGCTCAATGGTAAGAAGGAAGGGATAGTTCCATGGGCTCATAATAAGGGTGTTGCCGTATGGTGAATTCTGCTTGTAGCTTACGGATGCAAACTGTGCTATGGGGCTGTATACTATCTTTCGTTTTGCAAACTTCTTGGTATGACGTATAAGGTAGCTTATCTCTGTAAGACTGAGTCCTATCTCGCACATAAAGCCCTCAAAACGACTTTTGCCAAGGTCAGCTTTAAGTGCATCGTTTATTTCATTTTCATACTTTTTTATACTTGCGTAGAGCTTTTTAAGCATTTGTATACGGAACTTGACGTTAAGTGTCTTGCCGCTGTCAAAGAACTCTCTTTGGGATTTAAGCAATTTTTGTATTTCTTCTTTTTTCATATTATTCTCTCCAATCTGCCACGGCATAATAGAACTCTTCAAGCTCTTTGGCATTCATAATCACAGGTACGGGATAAAGGGGATTTGCCTCTTTTGAAGCGTGCTTTGCCATACCGGGAATATCTTCCTTTCTGATGCCCTTTAAGGTCTTGGGAATCTCCATGGATTCGTTGAGCTTTTCAATAGCTTCTATAAACTTATTTGCGGCAATCTCGTGTGCTTCATTTGACGAAGCAACACCTGCGGCAACTGCAAGCTCATTAAGCTTTTTATAAACCGATTTGCTGTATTTTTTTAGAACTATCGGCATAATAACCGAGTTTGCAAGTCCGTGAGGTATATCGTACATACCGCCTAAGGAATGAGCAACGGCGTGAATATAGCCTACGTAGGATTTGGAGAAAGCTATACCTGCTATATAGGAAGCATAGAGCATATTTTCCCTTGCGGTTTTGTCTGTGGGATTTTCGTAGGCGGTTTTAATATTGGCAAATATAAGCTCTGCCGCCTTAAGTGCATACGAACGGGTTTGTTTTGTTGTGGACTTGCCGATATATGCCTCTACAGCGTGGGTTAATGCATCCATACCCGTAGTTGCGGTAAGGTGCTTTGGAAGTGTATATGTTACCTCCGGGTCAAGTATTGCATAGTGAGGAATCAGGGGGAAGGAATTCATGGTGTACTTGTGGTGAGTTTTGTCGTCGGTAATAACCGCGGTAACGGTTACTTCGCTTCCGGTACCTGCCGTGGTGGGTATGGCTATAAGAGTCGGTATTTTCTTAAGAACCTTTAAAAGCCCTTTAAGCTTTGCCATATTCTTTTTGGGATATGCAATAAGTGCTCCTGCCGCCTTGGCACAGTCCATGGAGGAACCACCGCCAAAGGCTATTATACATTGACAGTTGCCCTTGATATAAGCTGCTTTGGCTTCCTCAGCATTGGTAACTGTGGGGTTTGGCTTTACGCTATGGTAAACGGTAAGGCTAACTCCATTGTCTGCTGCCGCCTTTTCAAGCTTGCTTGTTGCTCCGCTTTCCTTTAAGAAATTGTCTGTAACAAGAAGCGCAGATTTGATGCCAAGTTTGGAAAAAATCTTTCCTATTTCATCAATACTGCCGTATCTTTCGGGTTCTCTGTAAGGAAGTACAGGCATTGCAATATAAAAACAACCCTGATAAATCCTGCAAAATGCTTTAGCAAATATATTCATTATTCCTGTTCCTTTCCATAGTAAAAAAGAATATCTACAGGTTATATAATACAATATCTGGATATAAAAGTCAACAATCTGATGTTAAACATTAGGTTAAATGTTTCAGCACACTAGATGAGTGAGTGTGCTGAAAATTGACATTTGTCAAGCATATAACTGCTCGACAAATGTCATCCTGAGCGGGGCGTAGCGGAGTCGAACGGATCTCAATTAC
>CAYXPV010000330.1:0-2693 GCA_964467285.1 uncultured Oscillospiraceae bacterium | reverse complement strand
ACCGCCGCCGGTAATGGCTACGGTGCCGTGGGTGAAGTAGAAGTATGTATCATACTGATTGGGAACCTTTGTTCCGCAGTAGGTGAGGCTGGCAGTTGCTCCGCCTTTGAATTTAAGTAGAACCTGACAAGTTGCTTCAACATCATCATCCGTAAGGAAGTTGTTACCGAAAGCGTGTACCTTTTCAACATCAAGGTCTGTGGAATAGAAAATTTTATCCATTGTGTGGGCGCAGTAGTTCATTACTATGCCACCGCCTGCAAGCTTTTTGCTTAAAAACCATTTGGGACGAACATCGGTAAAATAGTCTATGTTTCTTGTTTCGGTTATGGAGCAAAGCTTGCCGAGAGTACCGTCTGCTATAATTTTCTTAAGCTTTCTGAAACATTCGTGATATTTCTGAACGTGACCGATTCCCAAATATACGGAGTTTGCTTTTGCTGCGGCAATCATTTCGTTACATTCTTCCACGGTGTTTGCCATAGGCTTTTCCACAAGAACGGATACTCCTCTGTTTAAAAAGTAAACAGTTACTTCCTTGTGAAGGAAATGGGGAAGATTCAATATAACGCAGTCAAGCTCTTCCTTTTCCGCCATAACTTTGTAGTCGGTATAGGCAGTTGTGCCGGTTTCGTCTGCGGCCTTTTGCGCCTTTTGGATGTCTATGTCGCATACTGCGGCAACAGTAAGATTTTCGCATTTTTCAATTGACTTTATGTGGCGACCGGAAATAATTCCCGTTCCCACGATTCCGATTTTAAACATAATAAATAGTCTCCCTTGGTTTAGATTATTAGTATATAGGACTTTTTTTATCTATAGAACTTTTTTTACATCACCGTTATCAGCCGCCTACTGTCATTCTTGCAGCCTGTTCTTTGGTTATTTCAAGATACACTTCTTTGCCCTCTGCCCAGTCTACAATATTTCTTGCAAGGGCAGCGGTAATCTTTGCTCTTCTGTCTACTGTAGGACCTGCAAGGTGAGGAACGCAGTATACATTGTCGAGAGTTCTTAAGGGTGAATCCGCCTCCAAGGGTTCGTTGTAGTACACATCCAGAATTGCCTTGAATCTGCCGGTTTTTAATTCCTCTATCATAGCAGGCTCGTCTACAACTCTGCCTCTTGCGGTATTTACAAATACGGCACCATCTTTAATAAGCCTGAACTGCTCTTTGCCTATGAGTCCTCTTGTACGCTCGTTCATAGCAGAGTGGAGAGATACTACCTTGCACTGGAGAGCTTCCTCAAGGCTTACCTGAGTAACATTGTATTTTGCCAGAAATTCCGGGTCAATGGGATAGCCGGAATATGCTTTAATTTTTACACGGAGGGGCTGAAGGAACTGAATGAGGAATTTGGATATTGCACCCATACCTATTATGCCGATTTCGCCGTCAAGGAGACCTTCGGTATAGTCACCGCCAAGCTGCCAGCCGCCGTTTCGTACATTGTTGGTGTATTTGGGTATATCACGAAGGGCTGTAAGGATATATGCAATGGTACCTTCTGCAACGGAGTCTGCATACATAAGGTTACCACTCATAACCATAATTCCATTGTCATAAACATCGGGAGTTACAAGGCTGCCTACAGAACCGCCGGTATGAGCAATGGCTTTGATGTTTGTACCTTTAATCATATCGTATGTAATCTGAGGATGTCCCCAGCCGGTCATTACCACATCGGCATCCTTTACTGCTTCTTTAAACTCGTCTTGGGTAATGTTTCTCTCAAGCTGAGAATACTCCACCTCAAAAAGGCTTGCCATAAGCTCTCTCACTTCATCTGTAAGGAAAGTTTTGGCAACTCCGCCTACCTTTGGTATAGAAACAAATACTTTCACTTAAAATCATTCCTTTCGGTGGTTGATTATTTACTAATAATTATAATGCTTATTGGTACAAAATGCAAGTGATTTACAGAAGAAAGGGAATGTAAATTAATTTTTGTAATTAATTTACATTCCCTTTGCTATTTAACAGTATGTGTCCTTATAAAGCTGTATGCATTTTTCTATTATTTCCTTGGATTCCCCTGCCGAAACAGTTTCGTTTACTACGGTTTCTTTGCTTTCAAGGGATTTGTAAACTCTGAAAAAGTGGGATATTTCATCAAAAATATGCTTCGGAAGCTGAGAAATATCGGTATAACAGCTGTATGCAGGGTCATTTACCGGAACTGCAATTATTTTTTCATCTATTTCATCGTTGTCGGTCATTTTAAGCGCACCTATGGGTATGCATTCCACAAGTGTCATGGGTACTATCTCTTCCTGACAAAGTACAAGTACATCCAGCGGGTCATTGTCTTCGGCATAGGTCCTGGGGATAAAACCGTAATTTGCAGGATAGTGTGTGGATGTGTACAGAACCCTATCAAGGCGGAGCAGACCTGTGTCTTTATCCATTTCGTACTTGTTTTTGCATCCTGCGGGAATTTCAATTACTGCCATAAATTTGTCTTTGGAAATTCTTCTGGGGTTAATCGCATGCCATATGTTAGACATAATATCAGAACCTTTCTTTAAAATAGTATGTGTATATAATAGCACATTATATTTAAAAATTCAACTTTTGGATAATTTTCATATGCCGAAGGCAAATTTCATTGAAAAAAGCACTTGCAGATTGCAAGTGCTCAGACTGTCGAAAAAGTCCAGAAAAGTCTGGGCTTTTTCTTTGTTTTATGGT
>CAYXPV010000329.1:0-2701 GCA_964467285.1 uncultured Oscillospiraceae bacterium | reverse complement strand
TGAACGGGATTGCTTTTGTCATTCTGTTTTTGCGGTACTTTTACAATCACCTAAATAAATTTACGGTTAATGAAGCACTCGCCGCAGCTTCACGCGGAACAAATCAGTATATTATATTATACATATTAAATTATACTAAAAAGTATTAGAATTTGCAATAGTTTTTTAAAATTTTGTGACGTTTGACAGAATTTTTTTCACACCAATTTCACGTAGTTTTAAACATGCCGTGATTTTGTTTTAACAAAAGGAATGTATAATAATCCCGTAAATTACGTTGACTCTGTTTTACGGGAGATGAATTCAATGAAACCAAGGCACGAGTACAAGCACCCCATAAACCGTTCCGATATGATACAGCTTAGGCAAAGGCTGTCAGCAATCACTCAGAGGGACCCCCACGCCGATGAAGATGGAACCTATGTGGTAAAGAGTCTTTACTTTGACAACTATATGGACAAAGCCCTGAAAGAAAAGTGTGACGGACTTTTAAATCGTGAAAAATTCCGCATACGGTACTACAATAACGACACATCTTTCATACGTCTGGAAAAGAAAAGCAAAGCAGGGGGTATGTGTTTTAAAGAAAGTGTACGTCTTACCGAAGAGGAATGCCAAAGAATACTGAAGGGAGATACCAAGTTTTTACGTGTAAGCGAAAACAACCTTATGAGAGAGTTCTATGCAAAAATGCGCTATCAGCTGCTTAAGCCGAAATGCATAGTGGCTTACAGAAGGGAAAGCTTCGTATACGGTCCGGGAAATGTACGGATAACCCTGGACTCAGATATTGGCAAAAGCACCAATGTACTTGGCTTCCTTAATGAGGACATCGTATTTGTAAAGCCTTCCGTAGGTTCGGTACTGGAGGTAAAGTACGACGAATTTCTTCCTCAGGTAATCCGCAATGCCGTGGGCATGCAAAGTCGCAGAGCCACGGCGTTTTCCAAATATGCGGCAATGAGATTCTGACAAAACAAACGAAAAGAGGTAATAATTTATGACTTTCAGCGATATTTTTAAATCAAACTTTTTATCCAATATCAACTCATTTTCAACAGTTGATGTATTACTTGCCCTTGGTCTTTCTTTTGTACTGGGCTTATTTATCTTCATTATATACAAAAAGACCTATTCGGGAGTAATGTATTCCGACTCATTCGGAGTTTCCCTCATAGCTATGTCCATGGTTACAAGCCTGGTTATTATAGCGGTGACTTCCAACGTAGTACTCTCCCTCGGTATGGTTGGTGCACTCTCTATCGTACGTTTCCGTACTGCAATAAAGGAGCCCATGGACATAGCCTTCCTCTTCTGGTCTATAGCAGTGGGCATAGTGCTGGGTGCAGGGCTTATATCACTGGCTATAATAGGTTCTGTAATAATAGGTGTTATAATTGTTATTTTCTCCACAAGAAAAATCGGTGATATCCCCTATATACTTGTAATAAACGCTTCTGCGGAAACCTCGGAGGAGGAACTTTTGGAAATAATTAAAGAAAATGCAAAAAAGAGCATACTTAAATCCAAATCCGTAAACAAATCCGGCAAAGAATATACCTTTGAAATACGACTCAAGGAAGAAGATACCGGTTTTATCAACACACTATCCGAACTCAACGGCATTGAAGATGCAGTACTCGTAACCTACAACGGAGAATATATGTCATGATAAGCTCCAGATATATAACCGTTATTGCCGCGGTGCTTATATTTCTTGCTTTGGCACTTGTGGCAATAGAACTGTACTATGGCAACTCTGCGGAAGAAAGCAAGTATGCACCGAGAATCTACAGCGACCTTCACAGCATTACTTACAGCGAAGATGATTTCTTTTCGGGTAATATAACCGGCGGTGCCGCAAAAATTGAATTTATGGGCAAAACCGCAACTTCAAAAAGTAAAAATGTGTCCGTCCAAGACTCCACAGTCACCATTATGGCAGGAGGAACCTATATTCTGTCGGGAAGCTTGGACGGAAGCCTGGTGGTGGATTCACAGGATTCCCTTCCGGTGCACCTCATAATGAAGGGTGCTGCCATCGCCTCCCCCGACTCTGCCGCCCTATATATAAAACAATCAAAAAAAACCGTGATATCTACCGTGGAAGGCACAGCCAACTCCATCTGCGATACCGACACCAAAAATGACGAAGCTTTAAATGCCGCATTATATTCTGCAGATAACCTCACTATAAACGGCACCGGAACTTTGGATATATCGGGTAGTTTTTCCGACGGCATAAAATGTAATGACAATCTTAAAATTACAGAAGGTACCGTCAAAATAACCGCAAAAGATGACGGTATAAATGTAAATAACTCCATCGGAATGCTTTCTGCAACTGTGGATATTACCTCCGAAGGTGACGGCATAAAGTGTGAAAGTGCGGACGGTGCGGAAAAAGGATTTATTGCATTGGAAGATACCAAGCTTGGTATTTCCTCGTCGGGTGACGGAATTTACGCTTCCTCCAACTTATACCTTATGAACAGCCAATGTAATTCAAAGGCAGGCGGTGGCTTTAAGGAGGTTAAAAGTACCCGTGGAGGTTGGGGAAAGAGCACCAACACAAATGAGCCAAGCACCAAATGTATCAAAGCGGATGCAGATATAAAAATAACCGGCGGTGTCTTTACATTAAGTTCCGCAGACGATGGCATCCATGCCAACGGAAGCATCAGCATAACCGGAGGCAAGT
>CAYXPV010000328.1:0-2703 GCA_964467285.1 uncultured Oscillospiraceae bacterium | reverse complement strand
AATGACATTTTATTAACGTCTGCCTCATTCAAACAGAGCGACAAACCAAAATTTACACAAAGAAAGGAAATAAACCCATGCATTTTAATGACAGAGAAGAAATAATAGCATTAACCCCTCAGTGGAAGGGCGAAAGACTTCCCGACGGCAGACCGAAAGTTGACGAAAAGTACTTAAAAGCACTTAAGACTTTAACTTTAGAGGAAGTATGGAAGCCCATATTTGTAAAAGGCTATGAAAGCCAGTTTGAAGGAAGATTTCAAAACCTTCACCACGACGGCAGAAAATTAATCGGCAGAGCCGTAACCGCCACCTACTGCCCCTACCGCCCCGACCTTGACGAATTTACAAAGGATATAGGCAGAAGCGAAGGCAGAACCGGTACATACAACCAATGGGTAATAGACAACCTCATGGAATACGACGTGCCCGTAATTGATATGTACGACAAAATTTACAAAGGCACATTTTTGGGCGGAAACCTTACCACAGCACTTAAAAACAAAACCAAGAACCCCAATGGCGGTGCAGTAATATGGGGCGGTGTACGTGACACGGAACAGATGGAAAAGGTAGAAAACACACAAGTTTACTTCCGCGGAATTGACCCCACCCCTATCCGTGACTTTATAATGACCGGCTACAACACGGTAACCCGTATAGGTAACGCAGTTTGCCTTCCCGGTGACGTGGTATTCGGTGCAGGAGGCGGAGTTCTATTTATCCCCTCACACCTTGTGGCAGAGGTTGTAGGCGGTGCGGCAAAGACTCAGGTTAAGGATATGTTCGGCTTTGAAATGATAAGTCTTAACAAGTTCACCACAGCACAGATAGACAAAAACACCTGGACTAAGGATATGCTCGACCTTCTTATGGACTTTATAAAAAAGGACGACAGAGCAGCAGCCTACAGAGGTATGGACTGGAGCGAGGAATACGACCTTGCCATTAACGGTGACCCCAACGATACACAGTCATCACTTTAATAACATAAAAAACAGCACAAATTCCGAAATGAAACGGAGTTTGTGCTGTTTTTTTGAACTATACTTAAAAACCGGAATTAGAAACTACCTTGAACTTATATTCCTTGGGTAAGCAATCATCAACAGACATTATGGCTTTATATACACCGTTCTGTACATAGCTTCCGTCGCTACCTCTTAAAATCCACAGCTTTGCAAGAGTATCACAATCGGGAGTTACGTAAATTTCATCACGGCACTGTAGCATCAGGTTATCAAGCTCGTCCATAACCTTAAGTTCAAGTATCGCCGTACCCTCGTAATCTATTGTATCGTATAAATGCGCCTGAAAGGACACAACGGAATACATATCCTTGTTCAGAATCGCAGATACAGCCCCATTGGGCCAGGGATTATTTTCATCATTACCCCCTACGGAAACTATATGGCTTATAAGGTCCTCCTTGTATTCGGGTTCGGGTTCATACTGAGGCATCATACCCGGTGCAGGGGAATTTAATTGACCTTGAGGCATAAGCAACTTGGATAAGTTTCTGCTTAAACCTTCCATATAACCGGGGACGGAAATATCCAAAGCCTGCAAAGGTGCAAACTCGGAGGGCATATCTTCAGGTGTCATATCGCAAAAGCAAGGAATAAGAGTTTTGGTGCGGTCACCCTCAATTAAGGAAAGATACCTGCTCCATTCGTTCTTCACCCATGTAGCCTGATAGTACTCGGGTTTTGTAGCAATGGCAAGCATTACCTTTGCGGAATTTAAGGCAGAAAAAATATAGGGTTCGTATGCCGTACCTAACTTTTCCGCAAGAGTAACTCTTGAGTAAAACACCTTGTAGCCAAGGTTAGTCAACTCATTGTAAATAAAGTTAGCCACAATACTATCTCTTGTTCTGCCGCCCAATTCGTCGGTTTCCTTATAGCAGATAAAAACATCAAAAGGATCCTCTCTTGAGGATATTGCAAGTATGTTTTTTTGTACGCTGTCAATGTATTGTGCCTCACCGTAATATAGCTGTGCGGATAATGCATCAGCATTTTCACAGGCTTTTTTGTAATCTTCATCATCTAATATGGATTTAAACTGAGCCCTGTGACAAGTGGGGATTCTCCTGTTGGTACGGCTGTCTACAACGTATTCAATACCGTAACGGCAAAGGCAAACTCCCCAATACGCCTCGGCTTCCCTGGGATAATCATTAATAATATATTCATAGACGGCAGATGCCTTGTCAAATTCATTGTTTAGTCGGTACAAATTTGCTCGGTCAAAAAGCTGTCGCTTTTTTTCATCATCAATTTTTGGAATTGTCTGTTTTGTTCCGCAATACATACACTCAGCAATATTTGAACCCTCTTGTACCTGAAGAGTTCCGCCGCACATTTTACATTTTAAAGTTACCATGTGTCCACCTCTGTAGTATAAAAAGTATATTGTAATATAACCATTGTATCACTAATTTTTAAATTTTACAATATTTAGTAGGCGAAAAGTGTAGTACAAACGGATTATAATAGAAACAGAAAGGATGTGATTACCATAAGTATATGGATAAAAATTGACAAAGATATTGTAGATTGGGAATGTTATACCGACGATAATTGCAAAGCTGTTTTGCTTCACCTCATGCTTATAGCAAGACGAAAAGAAATAGCTTTACCCAATGCCAGAGTATTTCCCGGGGAAGTAATTATAAGCGAACGCCAACTTGCCGATGAC
>CAYXPV010000327.1:0-2704 GCA_964467285.1 uncultured Oscillospiraceae bacterium | reverse complement strand
AAAAACCGACCTCCCAATCGTTAGATTTTTGGTCTAACTTTTGGGGGTCGGCTCAGCTTTTAATAAGGCATACTCTGTTTTTGTGTAAATAGCTTTTGCAAACCGGAAATATCATAAAAATAATTTTGGTTTGTTGGAGTGTTTGGATGAGGCAGATACAATCAATATGTCATTCTGAGCGAAGGCGGAGCCGGAGTCGAAGAATCTCCATAGCAAGTGAGGCGCACGGTAGGGGCGGAAATTATCCGCTTGCTGCATAATTCGAAAAAATTTCGAAAGAAAAACCATTGACTTTTTCTTAAGTTATGGTACACTTACAATAACAGTATGATTACTGAAGGAGCTGACAATATGAACTTAGTTAAGTTTGATTTATCACAGAAAACAGGAGCGTTTAAAATCTTAAATGCCACCAACGGCGGCCCCTGGCATAAAAGACACGCCAGCGACCAATACAGAAGTAATTTTGAGGATTATAAGGCTGCGAGAATTCCCTATTCCAGAAATCACGATTCCTGGTACTGCGGTGAGTACGGCGGACCTTTCAGCCACGATGTTACGGCTATATTCCCCAATTTTGATGCGGATGTAAATGATCCCAAGTCCTATGACTTTGCCTGCACAGATGAGGCAATTTTCGGCTCCCTTGATGCAGGATCACAGACTTTCTTCCGTCTTGGGGAAACCATTGACCACAGAATTGTAAAGCACAATATTATTATGCCCAAGGATTTTAAAAAATGGGCAGAAATATGTGAGCATATTATCCGTCATTACAACGAAGGTTGGGCAGACGGCTTTAACTTAAACATTGAATACTGGGAAATCTGGAATGAACCCGACCTTGATGCCGAGGATGCAGAGTACAGACGTACCTGGACAGGCACTAAGGCACAGTTCTATGATATGTACGAAATTGCAGCAAAACATCTTAAGTCTTGTTTCCCAAATCTTAAGATAGGCGGACCTGCTTTCTGCGGCAGACTCTGGTGGGCAGAGGAATTTTTGGCAGAAATGCAGAAAAGAAACGTACCCATGGACTTTGTTTCCTGGCACGCATACTGCCGTGAACCTTTTGAACTTATGGAAAGGGCAAGAGGATTTAAGGATGCCATGATAAAATACGGCTACGGTGATGCGGAAAGCCACCTTAATGAGTGGAACTATGTTCGTGGCTGGCAGGAAGATTTTGTGTATTCCATAAAGTCCATTATAAGCGAAAAGGGCGCCGCATTTATTATGGCGTGTATATCTGAAATGCAGTATAGCGACACCGTGGATATGGCTATGTACTACGACACCAGACCTTCTGCTTTTTGCGGAATTTTTGACTATTATACATACGAGCCCCTTAAGGGCTACTATACTTTGGCATGGTACGGCAAGCTTTACGATATGGAAACTTCCGTAAAATGCACCGAGCGCCCCGAAAATGTTTACACCCTTTGCGGTGTGGATAAAGACGGCAAGGCTGTGGCAATAGTTACTCACTACAGCGAAAATGACGATACCCCTGCCATAGATATTTCCGTAGACTTCGGAAAAGAGAGTACATACGAAATTTATCGCGTAGACAAAGATACAAATGGCGAACTTGTTGCCACTACATCCGACCTTGAATTTAATTTACCCGTACACAGCTTTATTCTTATTAAGGAGGTATAATAAACCATGAAAGCACTTGTATGTTCAGATTTATCAACAGTTTTAAACGGCAGAGTAAAGGGAAATAAGCCCGAGTTCCAGTTCTTTTGCCCCGAAAATATCGAAAGGATTGAAAGTCTTTTTGATGAAGTAATATGGAACACCACCGGCAGAGCTTTTACCAAAGAAGAGGTTATAGAACGCATTGGTGACTGTGATGCACTTCTTACCTGTTGGGGAAGCATTACCGTGGATAAGGAAATACTTGACCATGCTCCAAAGCTTAAGATAATTGCTCATATGGCAGGAAGCGTTGCCGCTATTGTAACACCGGAAGTATACGAAAGAGGAATTCTTGTAATCGGTGCCAACGACAGAGAATTTGCCGAGTCCGTTGCCGAGGGTGCTTTGGCGTATACCCTTACAAAGCTTCGCCGTCTTGATGAAACCGCAAGACTTCTCCCCAAAGAAAAGGGAGCTGCATGGCATAAAATTTTTGAATCCCGTGGACTTTATGACCGCACTGTAGGTATTGTAAGTTTCGGTGCAATTGCAGAATACTTTGTAAAGCTTCTTCAGCCCTTCCATTGTAATATTAAGGTGTACTCAAGAAGTATTGCCGATGAAGTTTTGGAGAAATACCATATGCAGAGAGCATCTTTGGAGGAAATTTTCTCAACCTGCGATGTTATAAGCATACATACTGCATGGAATGCCCAGACAGAAGGAATGATTAACAAAGAACTTATTTCCATGATGAAGGACAATGCTCTCCTTGTTAACACAGCCCGTGGTGCAGTCATAGACGATCAGGCTTTAATTGAAGAACTTAAAACAGGACGTATTCAGGCGGCATTAGACGTGTTCTATCCTCATGAGCCACCCCTTGATGACAGCCCTCTCTGGGATATGGATAATGTGCTTATGGTAGACCACAGAGGCGGTCCTACTCCCGACAGATATCCCTACATCGGAAAGAGCATAACTTATGATGTGTACAATTATCTTAAGGACGGCACAATTCCCGATAATGTAATACCACAGTCAAGAGCACTTAATA
>CAYXPV010000326.1:0-2710 GCA_964467285.1 uncultured Oscillospiraceae bacterium | reverse complement strand
CGGCTTCGCTCAGAATGACATACATAATTTCTGCTTAAGTTGACGACATTGCCTTACACAGGGGAGGCTTTGGTATAGCGGTAATTATTATATTAAATCATCCAAGCTCCTTTACAAGCTTCAAACTGCACAAAAGTCCTTTAAGAACAGAATCCTTATCTATCCACTCTTCCGTTGTATGGGAGAGTCCGCCTATAAACACGCCCATATTGACTGCAGGGATTCCCATAGAAAGGGGAATGTTGCAATCTGTGGAGCCGGAACGGAAGAACACATCAACGCCGTAGGTTTCGTCGCATAATTTCTTGCAGCGCTTTGCAAGCTCTTTTTGTAGATTTTTGTCTACGTCGGAGCAAGGTCTCTCTCCCACCACTTCCACGTCTACGGTAACTTTATCGCTTTTGGCAGATTCAAATATACGCTCAAACTCCGCTTTCATTATTTCAAGGCATTCTCTGTTGTCGGAACGGTATTCGCAAAGCATTGAAGCATTTTGTGCAATGGTGTTTACGCTTGTTCCGCCCTCTATGATGCCCACATTGTAGGTTGTGGTTGCCCCTTCTCTTTCGGGAACGGAAAGAGAATATATTTCATTTACAATTTTTGCAAGCTCGTTTATGGCATTGGCATTTCCAAAAGAAGCAAAAGAGTGCCCGCCCTCGGTTTTAACCGTAACCTTGTAGCGATGTGAGCCTACGCACTCGTCGGCAATGGAATAAAAGTCGGAATCGTAGGTTATAAATTCCTTTACCCTGCCTTTAAAATCCTTCATAAGCTGACGGATTCCCTTTAAATTGCCCATACCTTCCTCGCAGGAATCAAGGACAATTATAAGTCCGTTTTGGGGTTTTATATTATTTTCCAGAAGGTATTTCGCCGTGTACATAAGAATAACCGCACAGGCGGTGTCATCTCCTATACCGGGACAGAAGATTTTGCCGTCCTCCTCCACATAGTTTAAGGGAACATCAAAGCCGAACACAATGTCTGTATGGGCGCCTATTACGGTGATGTCTTCCTTGCCTTCAATATTAAACGGAAGCATAACATTTAAAGCTTCATCTATGTAAACATCATCTGCACCGAAAGACTTAAGAAGATTAAGACAATACTCTGCCCTTTTTTCCTCGTGACCGGAGGGAGCAGGAATTGTGGCAAGCTCCTTTAAAGTGCGGTACATATCTTCTTTGTTATTCTCTATAAAAGCATTAAAATCCGTCATACTATCAGCCTCCGAAGCGGTTTTTGTATTTTTCCATCATATCGGGACGTTTCTTTTGGGTTTCCTCCAGGGATTTTTCCATACGCCACTTGGATATAAGGGCGTGGTTACCGCTTAAAAGTACCTCGGGCACTTCTCTGCCCATAAATACGGGAGGTCTTGTGTAGTGGGGGTACTCCAAAAGCCCCGAATAATGGGACTCGTCCACAAAGCTGTCCTCGTTGGAAAGTACGCCCTCCACCATACGGCTTACGGAGTCTATAACCGCCATGGCAGGAATTTCGCCACCTGTTAATACATAGTCGCCTATGGAAACCTCTTCGTCAACTATCTCGTCAATTATACGCTGGTCCACACCCTCGTAGTGACCGCAAAGTATCAGAATGCTTCCCTTGCGGCTGAGTTCCACAGCCTTTGCTTGCGAGAAAACCTGTCCCTTGGGGGACATATATATAACGTAGGGTTTCTCCCCTTCCTCCTTGCATATGCTCTCATAAGCTTTATATATGGGCTCTGCCTGCATTACCATACCTCTGCCTCCGCCGTAGGGGTAATCGTCCACCCTGTTGTGCTTGTTGCAGGCGAAGTCGCGGATATTTACAATATTGAATTTTATGATTCCGTTTTTCTCCGCACGTCCCAGCATACTGTCATAAAGTACACCTGTGAACATTTCGGGGAAAAGTGTAAGAATATGAAATTTCATCTCAGTCCAGAAGTCCTTTCGGCATTTCTATTAAAATATAGCCTTCTTTTACGTTAATTTCCTTTACAACATCTTTAATGGCAGGTATATATATGCTTCTGCCTACAGGGGGTTTTACTGCATATACGTCGTTGCTTCCCGTGGTTATAACCTCTTCCACCTTGCCGTAGACGGTATTTTCGTCCTTTACTTCAAGTCCTACTATATCTGCCACAAGGTAAGTATCCTCGGGTAAATCTTCAAAAAGTTCCCTGTGGGCGTAAAGGATTTTGTTCTTCATACGCTCGGCGGCGGTCATATCGTCTATGCCTTGGAACTTTAAAAGCACACAGCTTTTCTGATAGCGTACACCCTTAACCTTGTATTCTTTGCCGTCCTCGGTATAAAGCTCTTCAAATATTTCAAAAACCTCGGGAGCATCGGTTCTGGGGTTTACCTTAACCTCACCCCGAAGTCCGTGTGTATTTACAATCTGTCCTACATCTATTAAATTAGCCATAATATGGTTTCTCCTTAAAACAATAATATAAGGGGGATGTAAAAAAACAAGTTGTCCGGTTTACTTGTGCCAATCTTAAAGGAAAAAATCTTAATTGATATGAAGATTCTTCGCTTTGCTCAGAATGACAAAGCCGGGTGCTTGTCTTTTTACATCCCCTTATATTACGTTATTGAACTATCTCTACAACTACCTTCTTGTTTTCTTTACCGGAAGCAGCCTTAATTACGGCACGGATGGATTTTGCAATCCTACCCTGCTTGCCTATAACCTTACCCATATC
>CAYXPV010000325.1:0-2716 GCA_964467285.1 uncultured Oscillospiraceae bacterium | reverse complement strand
ATGTGAAACAGAAAACGGTTTTTTGAAGTCTGTTACAGAAGTAACCGATATTCCCTTTGACACTCCCCTTTCCAAGGATACAATAGTTTCAATGAACCTTTGGGGCTTCAAGGCAGAAGTAATGAATATCATTGACGAACAGTTTAAAATTTTCTTGAAGGATAACATTAATGAACCAAAAAAAGAGTTCTATATTCCTTCTGTAGTTGATACAATGATTAATCAGATGAATTATAAATTCAAGGTTGTAGATACCGACGAAAAATGGTACGGTATTACATACAAAGAGGACCTTCCTTTAATTCAGGAAGCAATTAAAAAGCTTACGGATAGCGGTTTATACAGATAAGGAGAAAACGAAATGGCAAGACACAGCTTATATTCAGTATTAAAGCACTTCGACTTTGAAAATGAAGCAACTGCGTACGGTAACGGACATATAAATGAAACGTATGTTGTTGACCCTCAATATATTGTTCAAAAGATAAACACAAATGTATTTAAAAACCCAACAGAACTTATGGATAACATAATTGCTGTCACAAATTTTCTTAAAGAAAAGATTATTGCCGACGGCGGCGACCCTATGAGAGAAACCCTAACTGTTATTCCTACAAACGAAGGACACAGCTATTTCAGACATCAAGACGGCTCCTGTTTCAGATGTTATGAATTTATCAGAGATTCTCTTGCAATTGAAACAGTAGAAGATCCCGAAGATTTATACGAAGCTGCAAAATCATTTGCATTATTCCAGAAAAGACTTGCCGACTTCCCTGCAGATACTTTAGCAGAAACAATAGTTGATTTTCACAATACACCCAAGAGATTTGAAGCTTTGGAAGAAGCAATTAAAAATGATGTTAAAGGCAGAGCTGCAAGCGTAAAGGATGAAATTGAATTTGCTCTTAGCCAGAAAGACTGGATTGCTACTGTTACAGATGGCCTTGCAGACGGTTCTATTCCATTAAGAGTTACTCACAACGACACCAAAATCAACAACGTTCTTTTTGATGCCGCCACACGAAAAGGTCTTTGCGTAATTGACCTTGATACAGTTATGCCCGGTTCTATGCTCTACGACTTCGGTGACGCATTAAGAATTGGTGCTGCTTCCGGTGCAGAAGACGAAGTTGCTCTTGATAAAATCTGGTTTAAGTTAGATAATTTTGAAGCATTCACAAGAGGTTTTGCCGAAGAAATAGGCAAAACACTTACTCCGAGAGAAATTGAACTTCTTCCCTTTAGTGCTAAGCTTCTCACTTATGAATGCGGAATCAGATTCTTAACCGATTATTTAAACGGCGATACATATTTCAGAATTCATCGCGAAAATCATAACTTAGACAGATGCAGAACACAATTTAAGCTTGTTAAAGATATTGATTCTAAATTTGATGAAATGAAAGCTATTGTTAACAAATATTTTAACTGATTCGGAGGTTATTAAAAATGCGTAAATTAACAGGTATTGTTATTGGTGCAGGTAGCCGAGGAAGATGTTATTCCGATGAAATGGCAAAATTACCCGACAAATTCAATATTGTCGGTGTGGCTGAACCTGTAGAAGCTAAAAGAAACTATCTGAAAGAAAAGTTTTCTATTCCCGAAGAAAACTGTTATGATGATTGGAAGCCTATTCTTGAACGTGAAAAATTTGCAGATTTTGCAATTATTTCAACCCTTGACAGGATGCATCTTGAACCTGCACTTAAAGCAATTTCATTAAAGTATGACTTATTACTTGAAAAGCCGGTTTGTCCCGAAGCGGAAGAATGCATGATGATAGAAAAAGCAGCAAAAGAGCACGGAGTTAAGGTCGTAGTTTGTCATGTATTAAGATACACTTCAATATTCCGTAAGCTTAAGGAAATTATCGACAGCGGTAAACTTGGAAACATTATGTCCATCAACCACGAAGAATGTGTCGGTAACACACATCAGAGTCACAGCTTTGTAAGAGGTAACTGGGGAAACAGCGACGAAAGTTCTGCAATGCTTCTTCAAAAATCCTGTCATGACCTTGATATTCTTCAATGGTTAATAGGTAAAAAATGCAAAAAGATACAATCCTTTGGTACTCTCTCCTATTTTAAAGAAACAAATGCACCCGAAGGTGCTACCGAAAGATGCACAGACGGTTGTCCTCATAGTGAAACTTGTCCCTATTCTACAATTAAACTTTATATGGATGACACAACTGACTTTGCCGAATGGTTCAGAAGTGTTGTTGCCGAATGCCCAAGTCCAACAAATGAACAGGTTTACGAAGGACTTCAGACAACTCAATACGGTAAATGCGTATATAAATGTAACAACAATGTTGTTGACCACCAGACAGTTAATATGCTTTTCGAAGATGATATAACAGTTACATTTTCAATGAATGCATTTAACAAAGGTGGAAGGTTTATCCATATTTTTGGTACAAAAGCCGAATTGAGAGCTGCTATTGACGGCAAAACACCTATTGAAATATTTGATTTTGAAACAAGAGAAACCGAAAAGATTAATCTCGTTGGCAAAGACGGTATTTCCGGTGGTCATGCCGGTGGAGATGAAGGCATTGTCAATGCACTTTACAACTACATAACAGGTGCAATCGGTCCGGAAGAATTGTCTGAAATTACAATTTCATGTCAAAATCATATGCTTGTATTTGCTGCCGAAAAATCAAGAGCAACAAACACAGTAGTAGATATTGATGAGTTTGTTA
>CAYXPV010000324.1:0-2716 GCA_964467285.1 uncultured Oscillospiraceae bacterium | reverse complement strand
AATGGAGACTTTTTGATTGCTTCAAAAATGCTTTAGCATCCATTTTAGCAAATTTGCACTTCAGGCCCCGACAAGGCTTCACCGAGCGCCTTTTTGCGATACTTTTTGGCGGCAAAAAGTATCAAAACGAATGTTTAAAACCGCAGAGGGGACAGCGTATGAGAACATACAAAAATGAAAAAACGAGTGTAGAGATGCCAACCCTTAAAACATAAATGTTTTTCGGTGGCATGACGTTCTAATTTATGTTGCGCATCTGCCCCAATTTTGAACCGACACTGCGGAGCGAAAGCAGAGAGTGCTTGCACACTTTGCTGAGCCGCGAGGAGCAAACGAGATTTTATTTCTCGTAATTTTGAATCTTGAATTTTGCATTTTGAATAAAAAAAATACCGCTAATCCCGAAAGATTAGCAGTATTTTTTATCAGATTAGACCTCTGCTTAGAAACCCTTGCCGATAGCGAGGAAGTCCTCAGCCTTAAGAGCTGCACCACCGATCAAACCACCGTCAACATCCTCCTTAGCGAAGATCTCAGCAGCGTTTGAAGGCTTGCAAGAACCACCATAAAGGATTGGGCACTCAGCGGCTGCTGCGCCGAACTTTGAAGCCAACACCTCGCGGATGTAAGCGTGAATCTCCTGAGCCTGCTCTGCAGTTGCAGTCTCGCCTGTACCGATAGCCCAAACAGGCTCGTAAGCGATTACGAGATCCTTGAACTGCTCCTCTGTGAGGTTGAATACTACCTCCTCGATCTGAGCCTTGCAAACCTCAAAGTGCTTGCCTGCCTTACGCTCGTCCAAGCTCTCACCTACACAGTAGATAGGCTTCAAACCGTTAGCGTATGCCTGAACCATCTTCTTGTTGAGTGTCTCTGAAGTCTCACCGTAGTACTGACGGCGCTCAGAGTGACCCAAGATAATATACTCGCAACCGAGAGCTGCGATCATTGAAGCTGCGATCTCACCTGTGTAAGCACCCTTAGCCTCAGTAGCGCAATCCTGTGCACCTACAGCGATATCAGAACCCTTAACAGCCTCTACAACCTGTGAGAGGTGTGTGAATGGAGGGCATACGATAAAGTTAACGCATGAGCAAACCTCACCGCGACCTGCTACAACGCCCTTAGCCAACTCAACGCCCTCAGCTGGGAGGGTGTTCATCTTCCAGTTACCTGCTACAATCTTTTTTCTCATTTTTCTAAAAGTTTTTATGTGTTATAAATTGTCTAATTTCTCTTATTTATAAGGTTTACAACCACCTTTGTCATGATGTCTTTCTCCTCAGTACGACTCTCTGCTATCATCAACGTCAGAGCGACAAGAGTATTATTATCAATAAGACGCGAACCATCTTCTCGATATAGAATCCCATTCTTCTCCATAAACCAAAGGAACAAAAATGCCGCAATACGTTTATTACCATCACTAAACGAGTGATTTTTCACCGTCAAATACAACAAATTTGCAGCCTTCTCCTCCACACTGGGGTATAGATCACGCCCTCCAAAGGTTTGATATATCGCGCCCATTGTACTCTGAAAGGATTCGTCCTTTTCTCGTGCAAACAATTCGCTTGCCCCGTACGCCCGCTTAAGCTCCTGCAACGCCTCCATAGCTCCCTCATAGGTAGCTCGGAAACACTCCTCGGCCGTGGTATGACTTATTTCCAATCGCTGATAGTCGTACCTATCGAGAGTATCCAAGCCATAAGCAAAGTCGCTAATTATCTTAAGCAATCCGATTGCCTCATCTCTCGACACCGACTTGGCCGACAAAACATTGTTCATCACAGCAATCGTACGCTTCAACTCGTTGAGTTGTTCATGTTGAATTTTGCCATTGATGACATAGCCTTGTACCAAATACTCTTTAAGAACTCTATTGGCCCAAATACGAAATTGAGTGCCTCGCAAAGATTTTACCCTATAACCTACCGAGATGATCACATCAAGGTTATAGAATTTTATCTTTCTCGTAATCGATCGGCCACCCTCGTTTTGAACTTGTAAGAAATCCTTACATGTTGACTCTCGCATCAATTCGCCCTCTCTATACAGATTGCGAATATGCATAGTAATATTTTGAGGTCGCACCTGTAAAAGTTGCGCAATCTGCGCCTGCGATAACCACACACTATCACCCTCTAAACGGACATCCAATTCGGTCTGCCCGTCTGAGGTCTGATATATGATTATCTCACCCTTATCCATAGCACAAACCTGCGTATGTTGCAAAAAAAAGGATTCTCTACTCCTCCTTCTGGCTGTCAATCCACGCCTTCACCTCGGCAGTAGCAAGACCGAGCTTATTCTTCTTATTGAAGCCACAAAGGTCGTTGAAGAGCTTACCGCCACCCGTAGCGGCAGTCTTCTGGAATGACTCAAGGGTGATGTAACCCATCTTCTGGATAGGTGCTACCCACACCTCTGGCAAACCTGCCTCGACATACTTCGAAGCGTCATCGGCCACAACCTTCTTCTCTGGACGCATTGTTGGGAAGAACAATACATCCTGAATAGAGGTCTGGTTGGTCATGAACATTGTCAAGCGGTCGATACCGATACCCATACCTGAGCATGATGGCATACCGTACTCCAAAGCGCGAACAAACTCGCGGTCGATAAACATCGCCTCGTCATCACCCTTCTCCGAAAGCTTCAACTGCTCTTGGAAGCGCTCCAACTGGTCAATAGGGTCGTTCAACTCAGAGTATGC
>CAYXPV010000323.1:0-2721 GCA_964467285.1 uncultured Oscillospiraceae bacterium | reverse complement strand
GTAGGACAAGTCATAGGATGCCACGGGAGCTGAAGTTGCAATTGCAAGAGCATTTTCCGAAGTATTCATATAGTAGCCCCAAAGGTGGGTTTTTTCGCATCTTAAAAGTGTGGGAAAAAACAAATCATTCCATTGGGAATAGTGAGTCATATAGGAATCAACGCCGGTTAAAAAGCCTATTCTTCCGTCAAAATCCTCGCCCTTGTTTTCCATGGAAACATTAATTTCAAGGCAATCGGGCTTTTGATTGTAGGACAGGTTAAAGGTTATTCCCTCGTGGCTTCCCGTATATTTGTTGCCATCGGCTTTAAGTTCAACATTTGTTTTTACTCCGTCTTTTTCTGCAAAGAATCCGTAGTTGTCCTTCATAAAAGGAACGGTAAAATCCTCGCATAGAATTTCTGTAATTTTCTCATTTAAAAATTCTGTTTTCAAAACTGCACCTCCAAAAATTTATATACAAAACTATTCTTCAAAAACATTATATGTATTCAAAATATATTTGCCGGTCTCATAAAGCAAATCTACAGCTTGCTTTTTAAGTTCTATTGACGGATCAAGCAACCGCTTTACCTTTTCGCCGTTATGTTGCCACATCTGTCGGTGGTAAGGAATATTATTATGGTGCAAAAGGGTGTAGGATGCCTCAAAAGTGAAA
This sequence comes from uncultured Oscillospiraceae bacterium, assembly GCA_964467285.1. GTDB lineage: Bacteria > Bacillota > Clostridia > UMGS1810 > UMGS1810 > RGIG8748. The sequence goes on along the minus strand of CAYXPV010000323.1, from coordinate 2,063 downwards.
TATCCGTCATATTTTACATCAAGCAATCCCTGCATAACAGAGTCAAAGTTGATAATCCCGGCAAATGGCCAGCTATGATGATGACTATCGCCGAAATTGTCGGAAATGTGCAATTACTTCTTTTCTTGGATCGCCATTCTGAACAATTAAGTAACAAGCATATCTTGTAAGTTCATAATCTATCACAGGTTTTTCAGCTGCACCTGCTTTTACGATTTTTCTGACCTCGGGAAAATCGCAAGAAATGTCGTGCCAACTGTTTTCACAAGCAATCATCGCACGCTTTATAACCTTATGTTTGTGTTAAGCAGGACCAAAAACAATTTATTTTTAGTTCTACTCATATAGGAATTACAAATTTATTTCTCTATTTTTAAAATAATACTTTTTGTCATTCTCGTTAATTTCCCTTAAGACTCTGCAAGGATTGCCTGCCGCTACAACATTAGGCGGAATATCTTTTGTAACAATGTTGCCTGCCCCTATTACGGTATTATCCCCGGTTGTAACACCGGGACTATAACGACACCTACGCCTATTCAACGGTTTTTGCCTATTTTAACTTATCATTTTTGCCAATCAGATGCAATCACCTTGTGCTTAAAAATTTCTTAAGGCAAGAATATCCAACCCATACCACAAATGTTACTGCGCAAAATCCGATTAGTGACCAGAATACAGCAGTCCAACCAAAATTGTCAGCTATTATTCCAAGTCCGTATGCGCTGATTGTGCTGCCAAGATAACAAAAGCCGTTCAAAACTCCGGCAAACAATCCCGAATTTATCTTTCCTCTCATAAACAAGGGGAAAATACTTGTTACCACACTATTGAGGCTGGATGCAAGAAAGTATACAACAACCAATCCAATAAATACAAAGACTACTATTTCAAATGTAAGACTTCCGATAATTCCAACAATTAAAACAGCAATGGCTGAAAAAACTGCAGTGCAATGATTTACATAATCAGGAATTATTTTATGTATCCTCAACGAAAATGCGTTGCCGAATATTGCCAATACGGGCAAAAACAAGGTTAACAAAATAGAAATCGAGTCACTCATAGAAAACTCTTCTTTAAGAATTGACGGCACCCATGTAGTAAGCCCGTCTTTTATAAGATTAACTCCTACCGCACAAAAGCATAACACACATATTGATATGTAAAGAAGCTTCTTTTCATTTTTTCCCTGCTTAATATCGGAAGAAACTTCGGATTTAATTTGGTCGCTTTTTTCTTCCCGGTCACTTTCATTTTTTGCAGCGGTTACAGCCTTGTTATATAGTATCAACCAAACGATAGCTACAACAGTAACAGCAATTCCGGCAGTATAAAAAGCAAGTTTAAATTTATCAAACACAGCATATATGGAGCTTAAACCGTAAATAATCAATGTTCCGGTTGCAACAGTTGTTCCCATAATTATACTGGATAGTCCCAAAACTTTTTTGGGCAGTGTCTCCGACAGCAATCTTATCAAAGTAGGCCATAGGATAGAGAGTGCAATTCCGTTTACAAGCCACAACCATTTCATTGCAGAGAAATTTGTGGTTACAGCTATTATCAAGTTAACAACCGCAGATACCATAAGACTTGTAAATATCATCCACTTTATGTTATATTTCTTGCACAAAAGTCCATTTATAACCTGACCAACGCCATAGGCAAAAAAGAAAAATGTGGGAACCGTTCCTGCCTGGGTTTTTGTCACACCGTAAAAATCTATAATCTGTGTTATATTGGCAGAATAATTCACTTTCCCCAAAAGCGATATTGTATATACGAGCCACCCCAAAAAAATCAAAAGGATAGCGCGATTTTTATTGATGATTTGCTTTTCGGATTTGTTCATATTATTAAACACTCCTTGTCTTTTAAATTTTATCAGTTGAAAAGTAAAACTCAATACTTTGTGTTTTCGACTTGCGTAAAGTCAAGAAAGTATATACACAATTATACTTTAATATTGTAAAAAAATCAACACATACCTACCAACTCTTTCACGTCATAGTGTAAAATATTAATTGGCAAAAAATAAGGGAAATGGCAAAAACCACTTC
>CAYXPV010000322.1:0-2745 GCA_964467285.1 uncultured Oscillospiraceae bacterium | reverse complement strand
AGTTAGTCTTTTTTTATTTATATTCTCGACTTAATCTGTAACCGACTTCCGTAAGTATATCTACTGCAGGACCGGGAATTCTTCCAAGGTGATCGGGACCAACATTTAAAAGATAATTTGCACCCATCTCAATAAGGTGTGTCTTTATACCGAGAACCTGACCTGCGGATTTCCAGTTGTTATCAAAATATTTGAAGCCCCATGTATCATTGAGCGTTGCCGGGGTTTCGTAGAGCATATCATTAACCTTTTGCTTAGGTATGTAGTTATCCCCTGCCGATTTATAATCACCCATTCCGTTACCTATTCTGGAGTTAATAAGACAGTTGGGCTGATATTCCTTGACAAGGTTATAAAGTTCCACACTTTGCTCCTTGCTGATTTCTTTGGGTGTATCAAACCATATGAGGCAGAGGTCGCCATAATTTGTGAGAATTTCCTTTACCTGAGGTTTAATCTTTTCCTCAAAGCAGATATCATAATTCTTTTTGGAAGCATCGGGGAAATCCCAATTATTGCACCAGGACATCCAACCGCAATTATAGTTTGCCGTAGCTTTAGGACCGTAGCCTCCGCCATGGGGATGTGCCCAGTCAAGATCCTGTGAATAATATAGTCCGAGCTTTATGCCGTATTTGTAACAAGCTTCAGCAATTTCTCCTATAATATCTCTTCCGAAGGGTGTTGCATCAACCACATTGAATTTATCGGCATAGGACTTAAAAAGAGCAAAACCTTCATGGTGCTTTGAAGTGATAACAAAGTATTTCATACCGGCATCCTTACAAAGCTTAATCCATTCGTCTGCATTAAAATATACAGGATTAAAAGCCTTGGCAAGAAGATGGTATTCTTCGTTTGGAATTTTAAAATAAGACTGCGCCCATTCTGCAATACAGTCCATTCTTTTGCCTTTGTATTCACCGCCAAGAAGTGAATAAAGTCCAAAATGAACCATCATACCAAACTGGGCTTCCTTAAACCACTGTTTATTATCCATAAAAGCCTCCTATAAAATTAATTTGACAACTCTATTATAATAGATTATAATAAAAAAACAATGTCAAAAGCTAACTTGTATTTGTCAAATATTAACTTAATTTGGTGATAGAATGAATATGCAATCCATTTACTCTGAATATCTGAACTCTTTGCAAGTAAAATTCGCCATCGGACACCGTTATAATGCTAAACCCACGTGGCAGAATACAGAGATACTTAAACTCAACAAATTTTATTATGTGACAGACGGAGAATTTATTCTTACAATTAAGGGTAAAGAATATAAAGTTACCAAAGGACAACTTGTAATGATACCAGCTAACCTTCGTCATTCATACAGGCTCACGGAAGCTGGCAAAATGCAGAAGTATTGGTGTCACTTTGAAGCCGTAGTCGGTATGACGAATTTGTTTGACCTTATAAAAACAGATTTTATCGTTGATATAGGTATAGACCGTAAACTGATAAAACTTTTTATAGAATTATATGTAGCGGCAGAAGATACAAGCCCTGCCGCTACAATAAGCGCAAAAGCAAATCTTATGTTGATAATATCAAAATACCTGGAAAACTGCAAGACAATCACCGAGCACAAAACAAAAATAAGCACAGACCTATCACCCGTAATTGAACATATGAAAGAGCATATAAACGACAATGTAAATATAAGCGAACTCGCTCAGTTAGTTCATCTGCATCCAAATTACTTTATACGTCTGTTTAAGCAATATTTCGGCGCTTCTCCCCTTAAATATTTTAATACAATGAAAATAGATATGGCAAAAAATCTCTTGCAAAACGGCAATTTTTCCATTGAAAACGTAGCAAAAAGAATTGGTTTTAATGATATATATTCTTTTTCAAAGTTCTTTAAATTAAATGTAGGCATCTCACCCGGTAGATTTAGAACCAACCATCTTGACAACTGAAAAGCAGGGTGTTATACTTAACTAAACTTTCTCACAAGGAGCATATAATTATGATTAAAGTTACCATTTTTAATGAGTTTTTGCACGAAACAACAGAACCCGGTGTTAAAGCTGTATATCCCAAGGGAATACATACTACACTTGCCGATTTTCTTGAAGAAGAAGGTTTTAAAGTGAGAGTAATTACACAGCATGATGAAGAAGGAAAGCTCAAAGATAATCTCGGAATTACCGAGGAAGTTCTTAAAGATACCGATGTAATAATGTGGTGGGGACACGGATGTCACCATCTTGTACCCGATGAAGTTTCCAATCTTGTTTGCGAACAAGTTAAATGTGGCATGGGAGCAATCTTCCTGCATTCCGGTCATCATTCCAAACCCTTCAAAACACTTATGGGAACACCTTGCGATTTAAAATGGCGTGACGGTGAAAAAGAAAGACTTTGGGTTATAAAACCTGCCCACCCCATAATGAAGGATGTACCTCAGTATATAGATATTCCTCAGGAAGAAATGTACGGTGAACACTTTACAATCCCCGATCCGGATGAACTTCTTATGATTGGTACATACACAAGTCACGAAGTATTCAGAAGTGCATGTCTGTGGCAGAGAGTTCACGGAAAGGTATTCTATTTCCAGCCCGGTCACGAAGCATATCCTACCTATTATATGCCCGAAATAAGAAACATCATATCTAATGCAGTACGTTATGTAGCACCTACCTACAGAGTGGATGAGCTCGGATGTGAACATTATTTTGGAGAAAAATTATAATAATATAACTTTAAACTATGATGATATTGATGGAG
>CAYXPV010000321.1:0-2765 GCA_964467285.1 uncultured Oscillospiraceae bacterium | reverse complement strand
ATATATGTGCCGGCTTCAATCTGGTCGGGAATTATGGAATAGGTACAGCCGTGAAGAGAAGGTACACCTGTAATCTTAATAACGTCTGTACCTGCACCCTTTATATGAGCACCCATGGAGTTTAAGAAGTTTGCAAGGTCAACAATGTGAGGTTCCTTGGCAACACTCTCCAGTACTGTCTTACCAGGGGCAAGAACAGCGGCAAGAATTGCATTCATTGTAGCACCTACAGATACTACATCAAAGTAAACATTACCGCCCTTTAATGAGGAACCGTCAATCTTTACAAAAGGATTGTCTTCAACCACACGGCAATTTAATGATTCAAAAGCCTTAATGTGCTGGTCAATGGGACGCACACCGAAGTTACATCCGCCCGGTGGGGGTACATGGGCATTGCCGAATCTGCCTACAAGGGCGCCCATAAGGTAATATGAGGCACGCATCTTTGCAGCAAGTTCGGGGTCTGCAACATAAGTCTTAAGTTCGGTAGCATCTATAATCAAAGTATTCTGATCTTCCCTCTCTACCTTGGCACCGAGGGAAATAATCATCTTTACAATACTGTCTACATCACTAATGTCGGGAACGTTCTCAATACGGCATACGCCTTTAACAAGAAGGGTAGCAGGAATTATGGCAACTGCGGCATTTTTTGCACCGCTTATCATAACCTCACCCTTCAAGGGCTTGCCACCTTTAATCAGAAGTTTTTCCACAACACATCCTCCTCAAATAAATATTATTCTTCCCAGTTGTGGTAAATTTCCTGAACGTCGTCGTTGTCTTCTAAGTTTTCAATAAGCTTTTCCATCATAAGTATATCGTGTTCATCTGTAAGGGTAATTGTATTTTGAGGAATCTTTTCAATAGAAGCGGACTCAAACTTATATCCCTTTTCTTCCAGAGCATCACGAACTGCGCGGAAATCATCGGGGTCGGTGGAGATTTCATAAAAATCGCCCTCGCCGTTAAAGTCATCTGCACCGCTGTCTAATGCATCCATCATAAGGGTTTCTTCATCAACATCATCTGTCTTGGCAACAATAATCATACCCTTGGTATCAAACATCCAGCTTACGGAACCGTTAGTACCTAAGTTACCGCCGAATTTATCAAAATAGTGTCTTAAGTCACCTGCGGTACGGTTTCTGTTATCTGTAAGAGTTTCTACAATAACAGCTACACCGCCTATGCCGTAGCCTTCGTATGTAATATCCTCGTAGTTGTCGGTATTTAAGTCGCCGGCTGCCTTTTTGATAACTCTCTGAATGTTGTCGTTGGGCATATTGAAGGAACGCGCCTTTGCAATGGCATCCTTGAGTCTGCCGTTAACTTCGGGGTCTGCTCCGCCTGCCTTTGCGGCAACAGCAATTTCTCTGCCCATTTTGGTAAAGATTTTCGCCTTCTGAGCATCGGATTTTTCTTTTTTGTGTTTTATGTTATTCCACTTGGAATGTCCTGACATAATATTATACCTCCATGTATTATATTTCCATTTTTGCATTACGTTTAATTATACATCATAGGGACACTTTTTGTCAAGAAATAACGCAACTTATGTCCGCCTTTATTAACTTAATGTAATATGCCCCATATGTGGAATTTTATTACAAGCAGGAATATATAACATTTCTTACTCTGGGTTGATAATATTCTTCAAAAGGATTAAGACAATGCTTTGCATACACAGCCGAAAGTCCAATGGAGGGGTCTATGTAAACCGATGTTCCGGCGGCACCTCCCCAGCCAAACTCACCGATATTACCAAGAGAACTTCCCTTTACTCTATCTGTGAGGGTTCTAACCCCAAGGCCGTAGTCATAGCCTTCAAGTTGTTTCCAGTTGAAGGTTTTAAGCTGCTTTTCGTTTAAACTATTGGTACGCATAAGTTCTACCGCAGAGGGCGAAAGTATTCTTTCTCCATTGGTGCCTGTGCCATAATTGGCAAGTGCTGATATAAGCTTTGCATAGTCGGACACGGTTGATATGATTCCGGCTCCGCCGCTATGATATTCTTCGCCAAGGACAAGGCTGTTTTTGAGCCCTGTATCCACAAATATTCCTTTTTGGGAGTTTCCGTTTTTCTGGGCATCCACAATATCCATATTTGTACCCTGCTCCCCCGTTACCAAAGTGTACTGAGTTGCCATGTTGGCTTTTATTCCGTCGGTGAGCTTATAGGTGGTTTGGTTCATTTCAAGAGGAACAAAAATATTTTCCTTCATATAGTCGGCAAATTTCTTTCCCGTAACTATTTCCACAAGACCTGCCAGAACATCGTGGCAAAGACTGTACTGAAAGGTTGTACCCGGTTCAAAGGAAAGAGGCTCCGAAGCAAAGCACCTTACAACGGTATCTGTGTTCATTTTACCGCAAGTAAGCTCTCTTGCTCTGTCAAAAGAAGGAGTGGTTACATCATAGGTAAAGCCTGCCGTCATATTGAAAAGATTGAGTATTTTGATATCTTTTTGTGCTTTTACAAGCTCTCCCGATGAAGTTTTTATGTACATATCCTTGTACTCGGGGATATACTCATACAAGGGATCATTAAGCATAATTATGCCCTTTTCCACAAGCTGAAGTGCCGCAGTTACCGTGGCAACCTTGGAGCAAGAATAAAGGAAAAAATGCTCATTTCCCTGCATTGGCTTTTTCTGTGCAATATCCGAATATCCGCAGGAGTACTCGTAAACCTTCTCCCCTTTAAGCAATGTCGTCAACTTAAGGTTTTTGTCATTCTGAACGTAGTGAAGAATCTTCCT
>CAYXPV010000320.1:0-2768 GCA_964467285.1 uncultured Oscillospiraceae bacterium | reverse complement strand
GGAGGACATTGTTTTGTGATGCACCGTAAGTACTTCCTTTGCAGGAGCAACATCGCCACGCCTTGTCATAAGGGCACTGTGGTAGAACAGACCGAATTTTGCCGGGTCATTCCATGCAGAGAATATTCCCTGACGGTAGGGGATATTGCCGACTTTTTCGGATTGTATTTCCTTGCCCAGTACATTCATTCTGTCTAAATGAGATGTATAGGCATAGGTGTGTATGGCAAAGCCCGACCAATCTTGCAAAAGTCCGAAGGCGGCGGTGTATATGGGGGATTCTGCTCTGTAATCGTTGGGCCAGGGCATATCCCACTCGGACATAAAGGTGGGCTTGTCCGAAACCGTTGCAAGGGTTCTTGTGAGGAATGGTCTGTATTCCTCGGTTATAGCCTGGTTTTTGCCGTATTTTTCCCTTTCGCCCCATCTCCAGTCGTAGAGGTAGGCGTGGTCGTCAAGAAAGTCAAACATAAGATGTGTTTTTAGATTTGCCGGAGTCTGTATCATATTTGTACCGGTGATGGGAATCTTAACACCGCTTTCACGCATACATAGACTCATTTCTCTGAAATACTTTTCCTGAAGCTCAATTTTGAAGGATATGAGAGTTTCGTCTTTGTAGTTGTCAATGTCAATATCTTCGTCTGCTTTGTCTATGTTATTTTCCTTTAGCCATACTTTAAACTTGTTTGAAAAATCGGTTCTGTAGGGCTCTGCGGTAATCTTTTGTCCCGAAGTGAAAAGGTGACATTCGTTTAAGATTTCCGCCATTACAAACACCGGGTCATCGGCATATGTAAGCTTTGTGTAGGGATTAAAATGTGTCCACAGTTTGCGGCACAAATCCTTTTGGAGCTTAATGAGCTTTTCGTCAAATATGCAGTAGGGCTTTGCCGCATCGGGTAAGCTTTCGGCATTTCCCACACCTTCCCAAGAACGGAACTTGCGGTAGGTGAACATATCCATATAGCAATATATGCCTTCCTTTTTAAGGCAATATATAAGGTAGTCAAGTCTGTCAAGGCTCTCCTTGTCGAAGGAGCTTCCGTCAAAGGGCTTTCTCTTGGTAAAAGCAAAAAGATTGGGTGTGTTCCACTCCGAGTCAATCTGATGGAAGCGCGCAAGGTTTATGCCAAGCTTTGAAAGTCTCTTTGCAAGCTTCTCTGCATAGTCATGCTCGGGGAAGTTGGCACCGCCGTTTAAGTTGGTACCCCAGAAACGAACCTTAGTGCCGTTCTCAAACACAAAGTGTCTGCCCTCTGCCTTTACAAAGCCGTGTTTTCCGGCAGGCTTTTCACCTTCAAAAACAAATGAAATATCCACAGGTACATCATCGTGGTAAAAAGGATAGGGAATATACTCGCTCATATACAAAAACTCCTTTTAAGATAGATTCTACTTGAATTATACATTATGGTGGAGTATAATTGCTATATAGCTTCAATACACAAAACCAATGAAAAACGGCACAGAGGTGAAAAGGTGAAGGGTATATTTGAAAATAAAGAGCTTAAAATCATAGGCGTGGAAACAGATAATATGCACGCATATGAACCTATGTTTCATTCACACGGAGAAATAATTTACGTATCGGACGGAAGTCTTGGGGTAAATATTGACGGTAATAAAAGAGTGATGGAGCCGGGAGATATGTGCGTGGTTTTCCCGTATGCAATTCACAGCTATGAACCCATTGAAAAGGTAAGCACAATGTATGTTTTGTTTTCCACCGAAAGCATGGGGGAATTTTCCGATGTGCTTCTTTCCAAACGAATGGAAAATCCTTTCTTAGAAAATACACAGAATCTTTTGCCTTTGCTCAAAAAACCGTAGATTATGCAAAAGCAGATACACCCCTGCATCTTAAAACCGCCGGAGCATATCTTAAAGCACTATTGGGAGAGATTATTATGAGTGCCCGGTTAAAGGATGTAAAAGCTTCGGATATGGATACAGTAAGGTCGGTTCTGGGTTATTGTTCAGAGCATTTTTGCGATGATATCACGGTAAAGGATGTAGCAGACAAGGTCTATGTAAGTGAAAGATATGTTACCAAAATTTTTGCAGAAAAAGTAGGGTGCTCATTTCGGGATTATATAAATAACCTACGTATGTCAAAAGCGGTAAATCTTATAAAAGGTACCTCAATGAGAATTACGGATATTATGTATGAATGTGGTTTTAAAAATCAGAGCACCTTCAATAAGGTTTTTCTGGAAGAAATGGGATGTACTCCAAGGGAATACAGACGAAGTAACGAATTTCTGACGGATAAAAATTAAAGGACTTGCTTTGATTCTTTTCATTGTTCAAAGGCGGTGTAATTTTTTACACCGCCTTTGAACAGGTTTTGTCGCAGAAGCCCGGAGAATAAAAAAGTGCACCGACCGAAGCCGATGCACGAAAAATACACTGCTCCTTGCTGCGACACAAGTTTCACTATCCACATTACGGCGTAGGAAATAGAGCGTGCATTTTTACCAAAGGTAAAAAAATACACCGCTAATGTGAATATAGTTATGAAACTGTGTCGCAAATATACTATATCATATTTCGTGAATTTTATCAATAGGGAATTTAGTATGAAATAAATTTTGGTTTGTCGCTCGGTTTGACAAACGATGCACTTGTCTGTGTGTCATTCTGAGCGAAGGCGAAGCCGAAGAATCTCCATAGCAAGTGAGGCACTTATTTGTCAGGAAGATTCCTCGCGTTCGCAAGCCGTCAACTGTAACGCATCGACTTCGCACCGAGGATGGTGCTTGTCT
>CAYXPV010000319.1:0-2769 GCA_964467285.1 uncultured Oscillospiraceae bacterium | reverse complement strand
CGCAGTCAGCTTCGCCGACACCGTGGAATGCACCTGCCATAAAGGGGTTGTCCTCAACTGCATTGGCAAAAACAACAAGCTTTGCACAGCCGAAGCCGTCTTTGTCTTTGGTAAGTTCTGCTGTTTCCTTTATGACTTCTCCCATACGCTTTACAGCATCCATATTAATACCTGCTTTGGTGGAGCCTACATTTACGGAGGAACATACTATATCCGTTTCCTTTAAAGCTTCGGGAATAGAATTAATAAGGATTTTGTCACCTTTGGCAAATCCCTTTTGCACAGGAGCAGAGAAACCGCCTATAAAGTTGATACCAATCTCTTTTGCAGCTCTGTTAAGTGCCTTTGCATAGCAAACATAGCTCTCTGCTTCGCTTGCACCGCCTATAAGGGATATGGGAGTGACGGAAACACGCTTATTTATGATGGGAATACCAAGTTCCTTTTCTATATCCTCACCTGTTTTAACGAGATTCTCGGCTTTTTTTGTAATTTTGTCGTATATTTTGTTGCAAGCTTTTTCCGAGGAACCGTCTATACAGTCCATAAGGGAAATACCCATAGTGATGGTACGTACATCAAGATGTTCATTTTCAATCATATGAAGGGTTTCATATGCCTCAAACTTGTTTATCATATTTATTCCCTCCGATTATTATATTCTGTGCATAGCTTCAAAGATATCCTCAAGCTGAATACGTATTTCAACGCCAAGCTTCTTACCTTCTTCATTAAGAAGCTCGGAGAGCTTATCAAAAGACACCTCTGAGGATGATACATCTGCTATCATCATCATTGTAAACATACCGTCAAGGATTGTCTGGGAAATATCAAGGATATTTACATTGTTTTTTGAAAGAACACCTGTTACGGAATAGATTATACCTACGGTATCCTTACCTACTACTGTTACAATTGCTTTTTTCATAAAAAACATCTCCTTATATAATAGAAATTACTCGTCACATATTTTGATTTTCTTAAGTCTTAAGGCGTTTAAAACAACGGAAACGGAGCTTAATGCCATTGCACAGGCGGCTATCATGGGATTAAATGTAACCCCGGCAAAAGTAAGAGCTCCTGCCGCCACGGGGATAAGTACCGTATTGTATATAAAAGCATAGAAAAGATTTTGCTTTATGTTTTTAATTGTAATACGGCTTATATCCATAGCTTTGACAATATCTTTAAGCTCGTTTTTCATTATAACAATATCTGCCGCCTCCATGGCAACCTGTGTGCCGGAGCCTACGGCTATACCCACATCGGCAACGGTGAGAGCAACGCTGTCGTTTATGCCGTCGCCAACCATGGCAACCTTGTGACCTTTGGCGGAAAGCTCTTTGATTTTATCTGCCTTGTCCCCGGGAAGAACCTCAGCAATACACATATCCATACTAAGTTCGTCGGACATAATTTTTGCAACAAGGGCATTGTCACCGGTGAGAAGAACCGTCTTTTTACCTGCTTTTTTAAGAAGCTTTATTGCAGGCAATGCATCAGCTTTAAGGGTATCTCTTGCGGCAATAACCGCGGCTGTTATGCCGTCAATTGACATAACCATAACCGTTTTACCTTGGGATTCCAGTTCCTTTACGCATTGGGCATAATCTCCGCTGACACGGAACTCTTCCATAAGGAGTTTACTTCCGATTAAAATTCTTCTTCCTTGGCAGACTGCCTCTACTCCCTTACCGCTTATGGCGCTGAAGCTTTCGGTTTCAATCTCCTTCGCTGAATTTTTACGGGCATATTCGCATATGGCATCACTTAAGGGATGCTCGGAAACAGACTCAACGGACAAAGCGAAGTTTAAAACTTCGTCCTTGCCGAATCCTTCAAACACAATAAAATCTTCAACAGAAGGCTTGCCCACAGTAAGGGTACCTGTCTTGTCGAATACAAAAGTATCTACATTATTAAGATGCTCCATGGCACCTGCATCTTTAACAAGGATTCCCTCGCTTGCGGCTCTGCCCACGGATACAATGACTGCCGTAGGCGTGGCAAGTCCCAAAGCACAGGGACAGGCAACCACCAGTACGCTTATGAAGCGGTCCAAAATTTCTTCAATACCTGCACCGATAAAAGTCCACACAAGTGCGGTAATAAGTGCCGCACCTATAACGCAAGGCACAAACACACCGCATATTTTGTCTGCGAGAAAAGCCAGACGGGGTTTGGAACCCGAAGCCTCTTCCACCATATTTATAATCTGAGAAATAACCGTTCCTTCGCTGGAAACGGTAGCTTCTACTTCCACGTAACCGTTTTTGTTGATACACCCTGCAAATACCTTACTGTCAGGGGATTTTTCCACGGGAATGCTTTCCCCGGTGAGCATGGACTCGTCTACCGAAGTATTTCCCGAAACAACAATGCCGTCTACGGGAATTTTATCTCCGGGAGAAATTGCAACTATATCGCCTTTTGCAATGTCCTTAACATCTACCGTTACCTTCTCGCCGTTACGGATAACTACCGCAACAGGGGGAGTAAGCTCCATAAGCTTTACTATGGCATCATTGGTTTTAAGCTTGGAACGGTTTTCCATATATTTACCAAGCATAATAAGGGTTATTATAACCCCTACAGACTCAAAATACAGGTTGTGAGCGTGATTTGCACCATTACAGTACATATCCAATATGAGAGCCGCGCCGTATACAAAGGCGGCAGAAGTTCCCACAGCCACAAGTGTATCCATATTGGGCTTTAAGGTAAAAAGACTTCTGTAGCCGTTGGTGTAGAATTTATAACCTGCCACCA
>CAYXPV010000318.1:0-2775 GCA_964467285.1 uncultured Oscillospiraceae bacterium | reverse complement strand
GAGGTACTCCCTCTGTGCTTTCTATGGAAAATACCGCCCGACTGCTTGATGCGATTAACCGTTTTTTTAAGCTCAGTGAGGATGTTGAATTTACCGTGGAAGTAAATCCCAAAACTGTAGATAAGGAAAAGGCGGAGCTTTTTAAAAAAATGGGTGTAAACCGTATAAGTATGGGCTCTCAAAGTTTTTGCGATAATGAGCTTAAAACTCTCGGCAGAATTCACACCTCAGAAGATACCGTGGCAACCTATAACCTTTTAAGAAGCATAGGTTTTGAAAATATCAGTCTTGACCTTATGTATGCACTTCCGGGGCAGACCATGGAAAGTCTTGGCACTTCCCTTGAAGGATTGCTAAACCTAAACCCCGAACACATATCCTGCTACGGACTTAAAATAGAGGAGGGGACACCCTTTGGCAATATGCTTAGGGCAGGGGAACTTACCGAAGCAGACGAGGACACCTTTGCCGATATGTATGAGTTAATCCGTAAAACCCTTGACGAAAAGGGCTATACACATTATGAAATATCAAACTTTGCAAAAGAGGGCAGGGAAAGCCGACACAACCTTAAGTATTGGCAAAATGAGGACTATATAGGTTTTGGACTTTGTGCGTCTTCAAAGGTCGGAAACCGTAGATTTACTCACAGTGCAAACTTCGATGAATATATATCTTCATATAAATTGTCCGAGGATTACACTATGGATAAAGAAGAAGCAATGGACGAATTTATCATTCTCGGGTTAAGAGTGATAAATTCCGGTGTTAACAAAGAAAAGTTTTATGATACATTTGGTGTATCTGTTGACGACCGCTACGGTCATATAATAAATGAAGTTGCTCCCTATGTGCTAAACGATAAAAACAGTCTAAAACTGCGGACAGATGCTGCTCTTGTATCAAACAGCATAATGTGTCGGTTTATGATATAAATATTAATAAAATGTAACTTTTAAAAAAAGTATTGACAAAGAACCTATATGGTGGTATCATACAAATTGTTAGCACTCGAAAGTTAGGAGTGCTAAAAAGGATGGTAATCATGGAATTAAGCGAAAGAAAAGAAAAAATCCTTCGCGCCATAGTTGACGATTACATTATGAATGCCGAGCCTGTGGGTTCTTCTTATATTTTGGAGAGTCATGACCTTGGCGTAAGCTCAGCAACTGTCCGCAATGAAATGGCGGCACTTGAAGAAGCGGGTTATCTTGAAAAAACTCACACTTCTTCAGGCAGAGTTCCTTCGGTTCTGGGTTACAGAACATATGTCAACGGGCTAATGAAGGAGTACAGTCTTACACTTAACGAAATAAAACAAATCAAAACCGCACTTACAAAGCAATATGTTGAGTTCGATAAGGTGCTTTCAAACGTATCGGAGATGATGAGCTTCCTTACCAACTATACGGCGGTGTTCACCACTCCAACGGCGTCCAAGTACAATATATATCAGATTAAGCTCATACCTATAGATGAAAAAAGCTTTGTAATGATAGTTGTACTCAACGAAGGTGTTGTTAAAAATCGCACCATAAGGCTCAAAAAGCCATACGATGCAGAAGTGCTTGACAAACTTTCCAATTATCTTAACACAAAGTTTGCAGGCATCAATCTTGTGGCATTGACCGATGATATTTTGGAGGAAGAGAAGAATCTTGTTCCGGTGGAAAGTGCAATCCTTGATTTGATATTTGATTTTATTTCCGAGCTTGTCAAGGAACTTGAGGACTGTGATGTTGTTTTCTCCGGTGAAACCAATATATTTAATCACCCCGAGTTCAACGATGTAGGAAAGACTAAAGATTTCTTAAACTTTGTACGTTCCGGCAAAGGCAAGGAAATAAAAGAAATTCTTTCCAAAGCTACAGATGACAAGGAAGTTTCAGTAATTATAGGCGACGAAAGCCCTCTTCTCAAGGAACACGGCCTCAGTATGGTAGTGTCCGACTATTCCCTTGGAAGTGACTATAAAGGCAAGATGGCAATCATCGGGCCAACCCGTATGGACTATGCAAAGGTTATATCCACATTAAACTATATGTCCGGGTATCTTAAAGGCTTAGCAGAACCCGACGAAGAACGGGATAAGTAAGGAGATGACATTATAATATGGCTAAGAAAAAACAGAAAGACACAAAAAAAGTAACAATAGAGGAAACAACCGCAGAGCAGACAAATGCTGAAGAAACTGTTGACTCTTCCGAAGGAAGCACGCTTTCTGCTGCTGAATATGAAAAGCTTCTTAAAGAGAAGGACGATAAGATAAACGAAGTTACAGACCGCTACCAAAGACTTATGGCAGAATACGACAACTTCAAAAAGCGTACCCAAAAGGAAAAAGAGGCTATCTATACCGACAGCGTTAAAGATACCGTTAGTGAGCTTCTCCCCGTAATCGACAATCTTTTAAGAGCAATTGATGCTTTCGAGGATAAGGAAAGCGGTGAATGCAAAGGTGTAGAAATGGTGCTTAAACAGACCGAGGATATATTCACCAAAATCGGAGTTTCCGAGATTAAAGCAGTAGGTGAGGAGTTTAACCCCGAGCTTCACAATGCAGTAATGCACGTAGAAGATGATACGGTTACGGAAAATACGGTTGTAGAAGAGTTTCAAAAGGGTTATATCTACAAAGATAAGGTAATCCGTTACTCAATGGTAAAGGTTGCCAACTGATTTTATTAAAAAATACTTAAAATATATGGAGGTAAATTATTATGGCAAAGATTATAGGTATTGACTTAGGTACAACAAATTCATGTGTAGCAGTTA
>CAYXPV010000317.1:0-2792 GCA_964467285.1 uncultured Oscillospiraceae bacterium | reverse complement strand
AAAAGCTTGCAAAATGGAAATGGAAGAGGAACAATACCCCTTCCAAATTACTTGTATTTATTGCAAATTTCATAAATACGAAGAAGAACCTGATTTTTGCTTGATGCAAAGTCGGGTTCTTCGACAGTCTGAGGCACTCCATTCGGAGAGCCTTTGGCATATCTTAACGACATATTGATTACGGTAGAATGATTCTTTTTTTTAAAGTTTTATTTGGACAAAGGATTAATGATTTTTTTATACACTCTTGCAAGGAAGGTAAGTGCCATTACAACAGATACAATCTCAGCTATGGGGAAGGCAAGCCAAATGCTGCCAAGATTGCCTGTAAGTGACATGAGATACGCCACGGGAATAAGCACTACAAGCTGTCTTGCAACGGAAATCCACAAAGAGTACATACCTTTGCTTACCGCCTGAAATACGGATATTGAAACAATGCAGAAGCCTGCAAAAAAAAAGCTTATGCTTATTATTCGTAAGGACGGAACGCCTATTTCAATCATCTCTGCCGAAGCATTAAACAACTTAGACAAAAGTATGTCGGGTGCTGCCTGAAATACTATAAAGCCAAGAACCATAAAGGATACTGCATATATAAATGCAAGCTTAACCGTCTTTTTGATTCTGTCGGGTTTTTTTGCTCCCAGGTTATAGGCTATAATGGGAACTACGCCGTTGTTCAAGCCGAATACCGGCATAAATATAAAGCTCTGGAGCTTGAAGTATGCACCAAATACAGCAACGGCGGTTTCCGTGAAACCAATGAGAATCTTGTTTAAGCAGAAGGTCATTACCGAGCCTATGGAAGCCATAAGGATGGAGGGTATTCCTACGGAGTATATTCTTTTTATGATTTTCCAATCGGGTATCATGCCCTTTAAGGAGAGCTTAAGCTCCTTGTTTACCCAAATGTTTAAAATTACACCGATGATAGCGGCAATTACCTGAGCTACAACTGTTGCAAGAGCCGCACCTGCGGTTCCCATAGCAGGGAAGGGTCCCCAGCCGAAAATCATAATAGGGTCCAGTATAATGTTGATTATGGCACCTAAGCCCTGAGTTATCATGGAGTATATGGTTTTGCCCGTAGCCTGCAGAAGTCTTTCCGTTGCTATCTGACCGAAAACGCCGACGGATACGGTGGAAACTATCATAAGATAGTCGGTTCCTTGCTTAATTATTTCCTTATTGTTGGTTTGCATTGCTATGAAGGGCTTTGCAAAAACTATGCCGAGAAGGGCGAACAATACGGATATGATTAATGCAAGAGAAAGGGAGTTGTTTGCAGTTCTGTCGGAAAGCTGAAAGTTCTTTTCGCCAAGACTTCTGGACAGAAGTGCATTAACACCTACGCCTGTACCGGAGCCTACTGCAATCATAAGATTCTGATAGGGGAAGGCAAGGGATACTGCGGTGAGGGCTTCCTCGCTGATTTGTGCAACATACATACTGTCAACTATGTTGTAGAGTGCTTGGATGAGCATAGATATCATAATGGGAAGCGACATTGTGATGAGTAATTTGCCCACGGGCATTGTGCCCATTTTGTTTTCTTGTGTGTTTGACAATTAAATGTCCTCCTTTCGAATAACCCTACAATGGCTAAAAAATCGCAAAAAAATACACGGAACAGAATTTCGACAAAATCCACTCCGTGTACATATTATATCACTTTACAATTAATATGTCAACTCAATTAAGGTTCATACTCTGAAAGCCTATAGCCTTACCGAGAACATAGGTCTGGCTTAATTCGTCCCCGGAAAAATACATTGGCTGATATGCAGGATTTTCCGCAACAAGCATAAGTCCGTCGTTGGTCTTATACACGCGCTTAAGAGTGGCTTCGTCACCGATTACCACGGCGGCAATTTCCCCGTTCTCCACGGTGCTTTGCTGCTTTATAAATACTATGTCGCCGTCTGCAATGCGGGCGTTAATCATACTGTCGCCTCTTGCGGTAAGGCAGAAGTCGGCGTTTGCGTTGTTGCCGGTGGCAAGTACGTACTCGTATTCTTCGTTACAGAAAATGGGTGTACCGCAGGCAATGGAACCAAGCATACGTATTTTCTTTACGGGAATGGTGGAGTCCTCGGCGGATTCCGCCTGAATGTTCTCTACACCGGTAAGGAGAAAATCTGCAGAAACTTCCAGAACCTCTGCAAGAATTTTTAATGTGTCAATATGAGGTGTCTGAAAACCCGTCTCCCATTTACTTATCATAACACGGTCTGTTTTCATATCGTATTTGCTTCTTAATATATTCATAAGGTCCGACTGGGTGAGGTGCCTTTCCTTACGCAAATTTTTAATTCTGTCGCCAAGCTCCGACATTAATTACCAATCCTTTCAGCTGAGATGTTGTCGACAATGACACAAAAACATAAAATAACAGTTCATTTTGTCGACACATTAATCATAACATATGTGTTTCGAAAAAGCAACCTATTTTTTAAAAAAATTGAAAAAACTTTAAAAATTTCAAATATTTTTTAAAAATGTGTTGACATCGACAACTTTTTGGTGTAATATGAATGTGTCGATATCGAAAACAAGAAATAAACGTTGCAAAAGATACTATGTTTTGAAAGGAGGTCGCATAATAGAAAATGATGGTCTATTATGCGGAAAATTATGAAGAAAACAATCAGATTCACAGACATTATTACAATATCCAAGTTATTTGTGCCCGTGGTTATCATGTGGGCGGCAAGTATGGTGGAAAAACTTATATGATTTTTAAAAACTGAACATTTATGGTATATTACTTTTTTAAAAAAGTTTTATAT
>CAYXPV010000316.1:0-2798 GCA_964467285.1 uncultured Oscillospiraceae bacterium | reverse complement strand
GTTGCCACCACGAGATTTTGAGTCTCGCACGTCTGCCAATTCCATCACACCGGCGTTTATTAAGTTACCTAAATATAATAACACATTTTACTATGCAATGCAAGAGAAATTTTTAAAAAAATTTAGTATAAAGTTCCCGTATAATGTTTTTTGTAAAATTCTATTGATAAAACGCGAAATAATCACCCTGCACTTAAAGTGTAGGGTGATTTTTGTCAGTTAGGATTTGTTGCAAGTTCTTTCAGCTTCATTTCAAAGGGAAGGACAGATGCGTTTATCAGCGTTGTAATTGATTTTGCTTCCGTTTCGGAATAATTACCTTCAATATAGAGCACACCGCTTTCCGATGCACCGTAAACCGAAGGCGATGCAAGGTTTTTGCCGTCAACTGTAATTATCATTTGATTATCGGGAGCCATATCACTTATCTGCTTTGTGGCTTCCTTTAATTTTTCGGCACCTTCACCGGTAAAGTTAACTGCAATCCGGTAGCCTTTGGAATTATCCGTAAGCTTGCCTATTTCGCAAGTGGCATATCTTATGTCGTAGGCATCAAGAAGTATATTGCCCCTTGCGTCGCTAAACTCAGGCACAGGTCTTTTTACCAGTTCTTCGCCTTTATCAAAGTTTTTAATATTGGGTATTTCCACCAGAAGCCTGCCATCGTTTTCTATAATTACAGCATCGGTATATCCCATAACACGAAGTCTGAATATAATAAGTTCCGAGTAAACTTTTAAATCTTCCTCGGTTACATGGGCATTATCTTCCGGTGCGTAGGTGAGGACTACGCCATTAAAGGACGAGGTATTTTCGCTCCCCATTTCCGGAAAATCAATTTCGTCTGTGAGAGAACATCTTTCAATCAGTAGCGCTATCGATATGATGATACCGATAACGATTGTTATAAATACACATTTAAATAATTTTCCTTGAAAGTTACTCATAATTTATTACCGTTCATTAACGTAAGCAAATACTCCCCCTGCAATAACAGCTATTGATGCAACAATAATGCATATTAATACTATAACTTTGAGGTTAATCACTCCGTTATTTTCGTTTCTTTTGCGATTTTATATTTACTCCCGCAATTCCGCCCAATGCGGCAATTGCTATAGTTACAAGAAGTGTTTTTGCTATGCTTGCGGAAGGGACATATTTTCCGAATACCATAAGCCCTGCACCGATGCGTATGAGCCCGTATATCAATCCGGAAGCGGTACCGTGGAGCCATCCTTTGCTTTTAACCTTTGCAGATGCCGTAAAACCCGATAAAAATATACTCAGGATACTTATAACGGTAACTGCAGGCTTAAGGTAGCTGTCCGGCATAGGGGTGTAGGTGTACACCAAAGCCAGGATTATAAATGCCGGCACCAGAAATATGTAGGCTATAATCACACCTGTAATTACTGATTTAATGCTGTAAAAAGTGGATAACCCTTCATCGGAATGAAGGGCGTTATTTGTTTTAATCATAAAACCACCTCCGATTATTACAAGAATATTCGGAGGTGAAAGATATTATACCACTGGATAAACAAGGGTATATTATTTATCTTCTTTCTTGGTTTCCTGAGCCTCTTCTTCAACCTGAGGAATGGGGTTACCTTCATCATAGTTGTCGTCCGGATCGGGAGCAGCCTTTAATACTTCGTTTATTGCACTTCTCTTGATGCGAAGGTGGCTCTTTTCGTTACCTCTGCCGCTTTCGATGAGAAGCTCATCATCTTTAACAGAAACGATTTTACCGATAATACCGCCTATTGTGAGGATAACGTCGCCCTTAACAAGCTGAGAGAGCATTTCCTTCATAAGTTTTTCACGCTTTTTCTGAGGTCTTATTATCATAAAATACATTACTGCGAATAAAACCACCATCATTATTATGCTGCCAAACTGACCCATAATTAATTCCTCCTAAAATTTAAATAATATAGATAGTATTATATACCATATAATGTAAAAAATCAAGCAAAATATGTCATTTCGCTTGATTTTTACAAATTGTTTACACTCTTTGCGAATATGCCTTAAGCTTCTCTTCCTTGAATTCTTTGTACCGTCCTTCTTCTATGGCTTTGCGGATGTTTTCCATAAGCCTGTTGTAGAAGTGAAGGTTGTGAAGAACGCAAAGACGCATAGCCAGCATTTCCTTGGCTTTGAACAGGTGCCTTATATAGGCTCTGGAGTAGTTTCTGCAGGCAGGGCAAGTGCATCCCGGCTCTATGGGAAGGGGATCTTTTTCAAACTTTTCGTTCTTTAAGTTCATATAGCCGTATTCCGTAAACAGGTTGCAATGCCTTGCGTTTCTCGAGGGCATAACACAGTCGAAGAAATCTATACCTCTGTCTACGGCTTCCAGTATGTTCTGAGGGGTTCCTACACCCATAAGGTATCGGGGTTTGTTTTCGGGAGCGAAGGGGAGAGTTACGTCCAGTATGTGATACATTTCCTCGGTGGTTTCGCCTACCGCAAGACCGCCAATGGCGTAGCCGTCAAGGTTGAGCTTAGCAATCTCCTTCATATTTTCTATTCTCAAATCGTCAAAGGTGGCACCCTGGTTTATGCCAAAGAGCATCTGTTTGGGGTTTACCGTGTCGGGCAGGGCGTTAAGACGTGCCATTTCCGCTTTGCAACGTTCAAGCCAACGGATTGTTCTTTCGTGAGATTCTTTGGCATACTTGTATTCTGCCGGCAGAGCCACACATTCGTCAAAAGCCATGGCAATTGTAGAACCCAGGTTGGATTGTATCTGCATACTTTCCTCGGGCCCCATAAATATCTTTTTGCCG
>CAYXPV010000315.1:0-2799 GCA_964467285.1 uncultured Oscillospiraceae bacterium | reverse complement strand
GCGTTTAAGTCATTTTGTCGGCTACGCCGCCAAAATGACAATGCATAGTGTAAGCGTGCGGAAATTTAGGTTACAAAACAGAACGCACCGCAAAGTGTATGGTAATTATACAACAAAAAAGCTTTTGGCGATTGATATAATCTCCAAAAGCTTTTTTACTGTGGTTATTAATTTGAATTACGCCTGACCATATGGAGTTACAACCGGGTTAACGGGTGCATCGGGACGGGGCTTTTTCTTTATGGCAAGTACAAGGAAGAGTATTGCGGCTCCGAGGAACATAACGCCTACTACAGAATAAACAATTGCTTCAAATTCGTATTCTGCCATAATTTCTTCTGCTTGTTCCATTGCCCTTTCATAGCTCTGTGCTGCAAGGGACGCATACGCACCGACATCTCCACCAATGCTTGATTCGCGTTCAGCTGCACGATGGTTCGCTTCGTATTCTTCGTACATTTCATTTACAGTAACATAAGTTTCATTATTTAATACGCTGATTGCACTTGCAAACATTGTTACAGCTACAACAAATGTAACAATAGCGATATAAATGAAAGGTCTTTTAAACATAAAAATACCTCCTCTCTTCTTTTGTTTTCTATATTTTACCATTCATTCGGCAATCAGTCAAGTGCCGTTGTATGTAAAATGAGGTGTAAAATCAATTATTACACCTCGTTGTTTTAATCACATATTTTCCATTACCGAGTCCATTACAGAACCGATGGTTTTAAACACATGATTTGCACAGGATTTCATCTTACGGTGCTGTCTGTCCGATATGGGGTCTGCAAGCATACCTATTGCCGCCCCCACAACTGCACCGCAGATTATTCCGCCAAGAAATTTCTTTGTCATGGTTTTTCTCCTTTCTGTTTTATACAAGTATGGTTGTCTTATCTTTAAAGCAGTCCTTGACAAAGTATCCTTGGCTGTGGGAGCATACGGGACACATAGCAGGCGAAGATGGACCTACGTGAATATGTCCGCAGTTGGTGCATACCCAAATTTCGTTGTTTTCACCTTTGGTGAGGGTTTTGTCCTTCAGCATTTTAAGAATTTCCTCAAAACGCTTTGCGTGGGTTTCTTCTATATTGGCAATCATACTAAATGCGTTTGCTATTTCGTTAAATCCCTCTTCTTTAGCGGTTTGTGCAAAAGCTTTGTATGCGTTGTTGTATTCGTGATATTCATTGTGTACAGCGGCTTCAAGATGCTTTTGTGTTGTGTCATAAACGTTTATGGGGTAGGAAGCACTAAAGTCAAATTCTGTGTCATTAACATCTTTAAGATATCCGTAAAACACCGTGGCGTGAGCCTGCTCCTGACAGGCGGTAAAGTCAAATATTTTGCTTATAAAATGCTGACCTTCGCTTTTGGCTACAGATGAAGCCATATTGTAGCGGTTGCGAGCCTGGCTTTCTCCGGCGAAGGCACGCATAAGGTTCAGCTTTGTTTCGCTGTTTTTGAATTCCAAAAAAATCACCTCCGTAACACTAAGTTTTAGCATTACGAAGGTGGATTATACTTATTTGTACAGTTCAAAATATTTTTCCAATACTTTTTTTGCTACAGGAGCCGCTGCACCGCCACCTGTAACTTTGTCGGGTACATTCTCAAGTACAACTGCAATTGCAACTTCGGGATTGTCGAAGGGGGCAAATCCCACGAAATTTGCATTTGCATTTCCGGTTTTTGTGTTTATCTCGGCAGTACCTGTTTTGCCGCATACCTCTTTGCCGGGTATATTGGCGCCGATTCCCGAACCGGAACTTACGCACAGTCGCATAAGTTTTTTAATTTTCTTTGCTGTGGAGCTGCTTACACAACGCTGAAGTGTTTCGGAGTCAGCCTCATAGGAAACCGGATCAGACAGGGAAGATATTATGTAAGGCTGCATCATTACGCCGTCGTTTGCTATGGCAGAGGCTATCATTGCCATCTGTAAGGGGGAAACAGCAACCTTACCTTGTCCTAATGCAAGGTTAGATATACCGCCATATCCATGAGTTTCTTTTTCCTCAGGCAGTTTGCTGAGAGCAATGTTTGTTTTGTCCATAGTTATTTGCTCTGTAAACATAAAGCGGTTTGCGGTTTCTTTTATTTTATCAGCACCAAGGTCTATGGCTGCTTCGCAGAAATAGATATTGGTTGATTTTTTAAATGCGGTTTCAAGGTCAATCTCGTAGTCTATACTTTTGTCACTTCCGTAGTTGCTTGCCGGAGTTCTTATTTCCGTATCCGGGTCAATGGTATATCCGGACATACCGTTTTCCAGCATGGCTGCCGTATCAATTATCTTAAATATGGAGCCGGGCATATATGTGCTTGAAACTGCACGGTTTGTCAGAAAACCCGTATTGTCTTTGGAAGCATTATCCAGGTAAGTTGCAAGGGTATCGGTGGTCGGGTCAAAGCTGGGACTCGATACCATGGCATATATTTCCCCGGTTTTTGGATTCATTACAACTATGGCACCTGTGTAGTTACCCAAAGCCTTGGCGGCAGTATCCTGAAGCTCGTTGTCTATGGTCAGGGTAATGTCGGAGCCTCTCTTTTCTTCAGCACCGCTTAACGCATACTTAATATCGTAATAAAAGTTTAGTAATTCACCGGCATCTTCCGAATCCGAAACACCCGTAAGTGCGGAATCGTATGAATGTTCAAGTCCGGATTTGTTGTAAATGGAAGAATTGTAACCTATTATGTGGGCATACAGATTCTTGTACGGATATTCACGTTTTTGGTTTTTTAGGGGACCTGTGCTTTCTGCCAGTACCACAGAGTTTCTGTCGT
>CAYXPV010000314.1:0-2799 GCA_964467285.1 uncultured Oscillospiraceae bacterium | reverse complement strand
CATTTTACCCCAAAGAGGAAGAATAGCTTGGTATTTACTGTCTCTTCCGTTCTTTGCGGAACCGCCCGCCGAATCTCCCTCCACGATGTAAATTTCAGTCTTTGTGGGATCCTTAACTATACAATCTGTAAGCTTGCCGGGAAGTGTGCTTGAACCGAGAGGAGTTTTTCTTGTAGCTTCTCTTGCTCTTCTTGCGGCAAGTCTTGCTCTTGCTGCAAGAGCAGCTTTTTCAACTATAGCTCTTCCAACAGAAGGATTTTCTTCAAGGAAATCTGCAAGTTTTTCCTTAACCATATTTTCAACAAGAGAACGCATCTCGGAATTACCGAGCTTTGTTTTGGTCTGTCCTTCAAACTGAGGTTCTTCAAGTTTAACGGAAATAACTGCAATAAGACCTTCTCTTACATCATCGCCGTTTAATTCTTCATCTTCTTTTATAAGTCTGTATTTTCTTGCATAATCAACAAGAACTTTAGTAAGTGCCGACTTAAAACCGGTTACATGCATACCACCTTCGGTAGTTGATATATTGTTTGCAAAAGATTCTATTATTTCGTCATATCCGGTGTACCACTGAAGAGCAATTTCCGCCATGGAACCTTCTCTTTCACCACTTACATAAATAACATCGTCATGAATTACTTCAAGATTTTCTTTTCTTGATTTTTTGTCGTTATAAAGAAATGAAACGAAATTCTTTATACCTCCGTCATAATGAAGAATATCTTCCTTCTTTTCATCTCTTAAATCTTTAAAAATTATACGGATACCGCCGTTAAGAAATGCCTGTTCTCTCAATCTCTTTAAGAGAGTTTCATATTCATAATATGTTTCTTCAAATATTTCAGGGTCAGCCCAAAAAGTTACTTCCGTTCCTGTTTTATTGGTTGTACCAACCTCATGAACAGTACCGTCGGGTACACCGCGGGTATAACTCTGATGCCATATTTTTTCACCGTCGTGAACATTTACCTCAAGCTTTGTGGAAAGAGCATTAACAACAGAAGCACCAACACCATGAAGACCACCGGAAACCTTATATCCTCCTCCACCAAACTTACCGCCGGCATGAAGAACTGTAAAAATAACATCAATGGTAGAAATACCCATCTTGGGATGTATACCGTGGGGCATACCTCTACCGTTATCCTTTACTGTAACGGAACCGTCTTCGTTAAGACTTACCTCAATTTCTGTACAAAATCCTGCCAAAGCTTCGTCAATACTGTTATCTACAATTTCATAAACAAGGTGATGAAGACCTCTTATTGAAGTAGAACCAATGTACATACCGGGTCTTTTTCTTACTGCTTCAAGACCCTCAAGGACCTGAATTTGGCTTTCATCATATTCATTATTTATCATAGCAATATTTCCTTTCTTGTTCTTAACGTGATTTCTATGTAAACGGGATTTTTTAAAAAATCCCTTGCGAAAAGTTTAAAATAAAGAAAAATATGTTTTAAAATTATTTGCTCTCTTGAGTAATGTAGAAGATGAAATAGGGGATATATACATTGTAACTTTCTTATCTTTTTCAGTAACTACATAAGATTTTGGAAGTTCCTCATCGTTAATACTTATTACTTCTCCGTTTTTTTGCATCTTTTTTAAAAACTCTCTTGTTATTTTGGATGTTGAACTTGTTTCAAGATCCATTATAGCAACAATTTCTTTAATTCTTATACATATTTCTCCGCCAAGATGAAGATACATTTTAACTTCCCTTTCTCGAAATTTTTTTAAAAATTTCGATTAATCACATCTTTCAGCTTTACCTTCTTTTACAAAATAGTAATTTGCTTCTTTATCCTTTGCAAATTCTTTATCTGTACAGGTAATTATAACTTGCCTTTGAGCAATATTATTTAAAAAATAATTTCTCCTGTTTTCATCCAGTTCACTTAATACATCATCAAGCAAAAGTATAGGTTCTTCGTCGGTTACGGATTTTATAATCTCACATTCTGCAAGTTTAATTTTTAAAACACCCGTTCTGGTTTGTCCCTGTGAACCGTATTTTTTCAAACTTTTGCCATTTAATAACACATCAAAATCATCTCTGTGAGGCCCTATTACGGTAATCCCTTTTTCTAAATCTCTTTCAAGCCCGTCTTTTAATTGTTTCAAAAAATTTTCGGCATTTGTATAATCATTTTTAACACTTGGACTATACTCAATAAGAAATTCTTCACCTTCACTTTTAAAATTCTGAATATGTTTATTAAGCTCTATAATTATCTCATTTCTATATTCACAAATTTTAGTGCCGTATTGAACTAATTTTTCATCCCACACTTCAATCGTGGATAACATTCTTCTGTTTTTCAAAATATTATTACGTTGTTTAAGAACCTTATAATAATTCATAAGATGCTTAAAATATAACGGTCTAATCTGACTTATGAGTATATCAAGAAAATTTCTTCTTATACCCGGACCTTCTCTTATAAGATTAAGATGTTCGGGAGTAAAAATAACCATATTAATCATTCCGATAATTTCACTCAATCTTTCGATATTAATACCATTAACTTTAATTGATTTTTTATCGGTTATATAAATATCTGCAGTATTTTTTCTTTTACTGTCTTCAAAGTCAATACGAATATGGGCATAGTCTTTTTCAAATTTTATAACATCTTTATCATAAATACTTCTAAATGACTTACATGTACAAAAATAATATATTGCTTCTATAATATTTGTTTTTCCTTGCCCGTTAAACCCATAAAAAATATTTTTATTATTACCCAGTTCTATTTTTTGACTTTCATAATTTCTGAAATTTTCTAAATA
>CAYXPV010000313.1:0-2804 GCA_964467285.1 uncultured Oscillospiraceae bacterium | reverse complement strand
TCTATGGGATAGAAACCGGGCATTTCTGCAGTTTCACCGCCGATAAGAGCCGCACCGGACTGTACACAGCCGTTTGCAATACCCTTAACTATATCCGCAATCTTTTCGGGAACATTCTTTCCGCAAGCTATGTAATCTAAGAAGAAAAGGGGCTTTGCACCACAGCAAATGATGTCATTTACACACATAGCAACACAGTCAATACCCACTGTATCGTGCTTGTCCATAATGAAAGCAAGCTTAAGCTTTGTGCCTACGCCGTCTGTACCGCTTACAAGTACAGGATTTGTCATACCTGTGATGTCGAGTTCAAAGAGTCCGCCAAAACCGCCTATATCGGACATAGAGCCCTTGGTCATTGTTTCGGCAATGTGTTTCTTCATAAGTTCTACCGCACGGTATCCTGCTGTTATATCAACACCGGCAGCTTTGTAACTGTCACTGTAACTTTTCAATTCATTCTACCTCTTTCTCTGATATTTTTTTTGAATATTTATTTCTTTCCGTTATTTCCGGAATTGCTGTCGGATAATTATTGGTGAAACACGCATCGCAGTAACCGCATCCGTTTTCTACACCAATGAGCTTGCCAAGATGTTCCACCTTGAGGAAGTCCAGAGAGTCTACTCCAATGATGTCTTCCATTTCCTTTATGGTATGATTGCAAGCTATGAGAACATCTCTTGAAGCAATATCGGTACCATAGTAACAGGGATTTAAGAACATGGGTGCAGAGGAACGGAGATGTACCTCGGTAGCACCTGCTTCTTTTAAAAGTTTTACTATGATTGCACTTGTTGTACCTCGTACAATGGAGTCATCCACAAGGATTACTCTTTTGCCCTTTACGGTATCGGGTACTACATTGAGCTTTATTTTAACCTTATCTTCACGGACGTTCTGTCCGGGAACAATAAAGGTTCTGCCTATATATTTGTTTTTGATAAAGCCTATGCCGTAGGGTATGCCGGATTCCTGAGCATAACCCAAAGCCGCATCAAGACCGGAATCGGGAACACCGATTACAACATCTGCTTCAATGGGATTTTGCCTTGCAAGCCACTTACCTGCATTACGACGGGCTTTGTGAACGCTTTTGCCTTCGATTATAGAGTCGGGACGGGAAAAATATATGTACTCGAATATGCAAAGCTTTTTGTCGCATTTCTTGCAATGAGTTTTAATTTCTTTGATGCCGTCTTTGCTGAATACCACTATCTCACCGGGCTCAATTTCTCTTATGAGTCTTGCGCCAACGGAATCAAGAGCACAGCTTTCGGAAGCTACAACATAGGAACCGTCGGAAGTGATGCCGTAGCAAAGAGGTCTGAAACCGAATTTATCTCTTGCGGCAATAAGCTTTGTAGGTGACATCATAATTATGGAGTATGCACCATCAATCTTATCCATTGCCTTTTCGAGGGACTCTTCTACAGAACCGCAGGTTAATCTTTCCTTTGTGACAACATAGGATATAACCTCAATATCGCTGTTGGTGTGGAAAATTGCACCGCCAAGCTCAAGCTCTTTTCTAAGCTCATAGTAGTTGGTTATTGCTCCGTTGTATGCCAACGCCGTGTGACCTTTAATGTGATTTACAACTATAGGCTGAGCATTAACTCTGCCCTTTGTTTCGCTTGTGCCGTAACGCACATGACCGAGAGCCATGGTGCCGTATCCCAGAGAGTCCATTACGGAATGGGTAAACACATCGTTTACTATTCCGTTATCTCTGTGCATTGTAAACACACCATCGTCATTTACAACTATACCGCAACTTTCCTGGCCTCTGTGCTGAAGAGCAAAAAGTCCGTAGTATGTACTTGCTGCCACGTGGCTTTTTTCGGGACTTATAATACCGAAAACACCACATTCTTCATGAAGATTACTCATCAATTTCCGCCTTACCTTTCTGTAATAAAACCTTACAAACATCAAATTTGTTTGTATGATAAAAATACAAATAAGCGGATATAAATTCCGCTTATTTAATAGTATTTAACCGTTATACTGTTGTTCTATTCTGGCATTTTTTTCCAGAACTGTTTTAGCCGCACTTTCTCTGTCTGCCTTAAGCTTAGAGTAGAGTTCATCATCGCCCAAAGCTATAATCTGTGCAGCAAGAATTGCCGCATTCTTTGCACCGTCAATGGCTACCGTAGCCACAGGAATACCCGAGGGCATCTGTACGGTTGCAAGAAGTGCATCCAAGCCGTCAAGCTTCTTGGCACTTACAGGTATACCGATAACAGGAAGCACGGCGTTTGCCGCAACAGCACCTGCAAGATGTGCCGCCATACCGGCTGCCGCTATGATTACTCCGAATCCGTTATCACGGGCATTTGATACAAAATCCCTTACCTGCTCGGGGGTGCGGTGTGCAGAATATACGTGTACCTCATAGGGTATACCGTATTCCTTTAATGTATCCATTGCTTTTTCAACTACGGGCAAATCGCTGTCGCTGCCCATTATAACTGCTACTTTTTTCAAAGAAAAGCACCTCCGAATAATATATTTGCACTACATGATATATAATAACATTTTTTGTATAGTTTTGTCAATAAAACACTTTGAAACTTGTGAGATAATACCAATAATTTTTTACATTGTGCCTGTTATTGTATCAAAATCTCAGTTTTCTCTTTTAGGCTTGGGATTAACAATATCTCTCCAATCAAGATAACCCTTATCAAGACCAAGTATAAGCACTTCGGCAGTTGCCACGTTGGTTGCAACCGGAATGTTGTGAATGTCACAAAGCTTAAGGATGTTGAGAACCTCAGGCTCATAGGTTTTGGAGG
>CAYXPV010000312.1:0-2807 GCA_964467285.1 uncultured Oscillospiraceae bacterium | reverse complement strand
GATAGCCTTAATCGGAACGCCGTCATTGATAAGGGCGTCCTTGTATTTTTTATAGATTGCATTCTGTGCTGCAGAGGTCTGGGACTTTAAAAGCTGACCGTTTTCAAGATAGTAGGTATCCTGCATATCACGGGCAGGGTGATGCTTGGGGATGTTGAGCGCTTCGAAACATTCGTAGTCTGTTACGATTTCGCTGTAGTTTTCCACATTGAAGCCCATGGAAATAAACACCTTTTCACATTCTCTTTGCACAAGAGTGATGGGGTGGTAGGAACCTCTCTCCATATCTGCAGGGATGGAAAGGTCAAATTCCGGCATAGCTTCAAGCTCTTTTTTGATTTCTTCATCCTTTAACTGCTGCATCTTTGCGGCAATTTTTTCGGTAGCTTCGTTTTTCAGGATGTTAACGTCCTGACCAAAGGTTTTCTTTTCCTCGGGGGAAAGGTCCTTCATATTTTTGAGCAGGTCGGTGATGGAGCCTTTTTTACCAAGATATGTAACACGCATTGCTTCCAAGGCTTGTACGTCACTTGCATTGGCGAGCTCTTCATCAAACTTTGCTCTCATGGCAACAATCTGATTGTCCATAATTACCTCCTTATAGGAACGCCGCTTCGGGCGAAATATGTTATAATCGGGTACAATAACCTCATTATAATAGTATTCTATCATTATAATACAAAAAACCCCTTTAAGTCAAGACTTAAAGGGGATTTAGATTACATAGTTGTTCAGAGTTAATTAATTTAACGCCTGTGTCATTCTGAGCGAATCCACAGGCGGAGTCGAAGAGTCTCCTTTGAACTGATGCTTCCTTCGGATGACCAAATCAGTCTTTTTTGATTTCGATACCTGCCAGCTGAGCTCTCAGGTTTCGCTTGACGGAGTCTATATATTCTCTGCGGAGTTCTGCCTGCTCCTGCTTTTCGGCTTCGGTTAAGCCTTCGGGGCTTTTCTGTTTTTTGGCAAGTTCGTTTATTCTTTCTACCTTATACTGTTCCATAGTGTTTACCTTTCTGTATTTGTTTTCAAGGAACATTATACATCAAGGCAATCAAAATATCAAGTGTTTATAAGGGGAATACATTTTGCAATTAAATTCGTAAAATACACAATGGTGTTTTGAAGAAATGTATATTATAATTAATACATGATATTTGATTTGGAGGACGGGTTTATGAATATAGCGTTTGCAGGGTTCAGACATTCACATATTTTCGGACTTTACGATAGTGCCGTTAAAAGCGAAAGGGTAAATATCACAGGTTGCTTTGAAGAGGACGAGTCTGCGAGAAATTCTGTTTCTGCAGAAAAGGGCATAGTATTTAACTACCAAAGCTACGAGGAGCTTCTTGCAGACGGCTCTGTCGAGGCGGTGGCAATAGGTGATTGCTACGGCAAAAGAGGTAATCTTGCCATAGAAGCACTTAAGGCAGGCAAGCATATAATCCTTGACAAGCCCATATGCACAAGTATTGAAGAGCTTGACGAAATAGAGCGTATTTCCAAGGAAAACGACTTAAAGGTTTGTTGTATGCTGGATTTAAGATATATGGTTCCCACGCTTAAGGCAAAGGAATTTGTTGAAAGTGGTGAAATAGGAGAGGTTAAAACCGCAAGCTTCACAGGTCAGCATCCCCTAAGCTACGGAGTAAGACCTATGTGGTATTTCGAAGAGGGTATGCACGGAGGCACAATAAACGACATTGCCATCCACGGCATTGACCTTGTAAGATTTATTACCGGCAAGTCCCTTACAAGGGTAAACTGGGCAAGATGCTGGAACGCCTATGCAGATAAGGAGCCACGGTTTAAGGATTCGGCTCAGTTTGCGGCAGAGTTCGACGGAGTTTCCCTTATATCCGACGTGTCCTATGCAGCACCGGGCTTCAAGGGTATACTTCCCACATATTGGGATTTCTGCTTCTGGGGCACCAAGGGACTTATAAAGTTTAATCTTGCGGAAAGAAACCTTCATATATATAAGGAAGAAGAACAGATTATAGAGTACCCCGAAACTGCACCGGGCTACCTTGATGCATTCTGTGACGAAATAGAAGGTAAGACCACCATAATGACAACCGAAAGCGTACTTGCCGCCGCAAGAGATACCCTGACTATACAGAAGTTTGCAGACGAAAATTAAATAATGATATAACAAATGCCATTCCAAGCTATGCAAAGGATGGCATTTTTGTTTTGCAAAAAAATTTTAAAAAATTTCAAAAAAATAGTTGACAAATTGAAAAATAATGATATAATAATAGTAACGATTATCATTATTGAAGTTGAGGTGATTATATGGCAACAGCAATTAAGCACAGCCGACAGCGAGATGCAATTATAGCAAATCTTCGCTCAAGATACGACCACCCCACGGCAGAACAACTCTACACCGACCTTAAACCGGAATTTCCAAAGCTTAGCCTTGGCACGGTTTACAGGAACTTAAGCCTACTGGAGGATATGGGTGAGGTAATTAAGATTTCCTCGACCGGTACTTCCGAAAGGTACGACGGCAATGTGGGCGCTCACTACCACTTCTCTTGTGAGGAGTGCGGATGTGTGGACGATGTGCCAATACCGGTGGAGATTAAGCTGGAGGAAGCGGCACACAAGGCAATAGGTGCCAGAGTAAACAAACATTCCACTATTTTTTACGGAATTTGCAAAAATTGTTTAAAAAATGCTTGACATTTAAAAATTATATGTTATAATAACAATAACAGTAATCATTACTGTTATTAAAAATAATTAAAATTTATTTTTTAGGAGGAATTTGTTATGAAAAAATTTGTATGTTCAGT
>CAYXPV010000311.1:0-2815 GCA_964467285.1 uncultured Oscillospiraceae bacterium | reverse complement strand
ATTTCAGAAGAAGTATTGTCATGGCAATGTTAAAATTGCCGTTCTTTCCTTTTTCTTTACGGGTTGTTACAATAAGATTCATTATGCGCCACAGAGAATCTGCTTTCGCTTTGGAAGCAAAAGTATTTATATAATTCATCTTGTCTTTATTTATAATACAACCGTCTATATTTTTCTTTTTGCAATAAGCATCTCTTGCGAAAGAAAGAATAATATCGAAAATATCTTCTTTATTTTCCTTCATCTTGTCAAATTTTGAAGCAACTGCATAAGGAGTATACGGATCCTCCGATGTAAGAGAAGCAAAAGCATCTATTACCTCATCTCTGACTCGGGAATACCCCGAATCCTCCGTAAGTTCCTTTAGCCTGCCCACGTTTCCGTCACATATGGAAACTTGAAAATCGTCAGCTCCTGTTATTTTCTTAAGGGTATCTGCCGGCAGGGGCTTTATATTAAGAACAATGGCTCTGGATACGATGGTGGGAAGTATAGGTGCCATAGTATCGCAAAGAAGAAAAAACACAACCTTTTCCGGTGGTTCCTCTATCATTTTAAGCATGGCATTCTGAGCTTCAATAGTAGCGAGGTGTGCCTCATAAACCACAACAGCCTTGTAATCTGCCATAGCAGGACGGGTATATACCTCGCCTTTTATTTCCCTGACTCTTCCGACACCAAGAGTGGCTTTGTCTTCCTCTCTGGTGAGGTGTACAACATCGGGATGGGCACCTGCCTCAAGGCTCTTGCAGGAAAGGCACTCCCCACAGGAGGTATGCTCCCGGCACAGCATAAGAGAAAGAATATACTTTAAAACCGTTTTCTTGCCCATTCCCTGAGGAGCGCTGAGAATATATGCCTGAGCAAGCTTGTCTTTTGATATGCAATTTTCAAAAAGCCGGCCTATATCTTCTCTGCCGCAGGGGACCTTCATACATATTACCTCAATCAAACATATTTGTACACTATATAATTATATACTGACCTGCTGTCAAAATCAAGTGTTTTAATTAATACGAAGGGTTTTTCCTTCATCGGTAAGAATTATAACTTCTACATCCTTGTATTTTTTTATGATATCCCGGGCTTTCTCCTCACCCATTACGTATATTGCAGTTGTCAACCCATCTGCCAAAGCAGAGTTGTCACTTATTACAGTAACGGAGGAAATACCCGATTCTGCAGGATAACCCGTATGAGGATTCAGTATGTGGTGGTATTTCTTGCCGTCCTTTTCAAAATATCTTTCGTAGGCTCCGCTGGTAACAACGGATTTATCGGAAACAGTACACGTAGTAAAGTACTCTCCTCGAACTTTAAAGGGAGTCTGTATGCCTATGGTCTTATCCGAGCCTATAACATACACATTTCCACCCAGGTCTATGATAGCTTCCGCAACACCCCGGTCTTTAAGAAGCTTTGCAACACAATCTGCGGCATATCCCTTGGCTATGGCACCAAGACTTATGCTCATACCTTTCTTTTTTAAGGTTACGGTGCTGTTTTTAAGATTAACCTCAATATCCCTGTAATCCGTACATTCAAGAAGAGCTTTTATGTCCTCATCATCCGGTACGGAAGGATTGGGAGAATTAATATCCCAAAGCTCCGAAAGAGGATTTACACTTATGTCAAATGCACCGTCGGAATTTTCAGAAATCTCCACAGCAAGACTTATAAGCTCGCAGGTTTCCTTGGAAACTTTTGTTTCCTTACCCGCAGGGGCAGCATTGATTCTGTAAATATCGCTTCCGGGATTTGTGGCACTCATAAGAGCATCTATTCTTTTTACTTCGGCAATTGCGGCATCAATATCCTCGCGAGGGTTTCGTGATTTCACGGTAACGGTAATCACCGTATTCATTGCGTAATCGGTGACGGTATCCGTCTTTACCGAAAAGTATATACACACTGTAGCAATCACAACCACCAAAACAGCCGACAACAGCCAACATACAGTTTTTTTCAAAATATCACCTCTGGTGACTGAGTATAAAATTCATTGTTTTGTACGCCTGGTCAAAATGCTCTTTTTCTTCACCGTTTTTAATGGCTTCCGGCGTTCTGCGGCGAAGAGCAATATAAAGATCCTTGGTGTTTATTCCATAACTTTCAAGATATTTGTTCCCTTCAACACTTATTCCGGAAACGAAGTTCTCAGTTTTGTTTTCATATACAGCATCACCGTCTTTAACCTGATCGCCAATGTCTTCAAAGATGTCTTCGTAATCCTCAAGAGCATACCGGTGTACCAACATAAGATGGTGCTGACCGCCGTACAGAACCGTCTGCATTTTGGCAGCTGTTCCTTCATCCACAGGATCATTCACATTAAAGGTAGATACGATGTGCTCCATATATACAAGAACTTCACCGTCTTTATCAACGTCACCAACAGCTCCGTCTTTTACAAACCCCGATTTGATTTTCTCCTGATTATCTTCGCTTATTATGGAATTAGACATATATACCATATATAAATCCGGTTCTTTTTTAAAAGAGGCTGTCATAACAAAACCTGCAATAAGAATAATTACAAAAAGTACTCCGAATGTATGCCATTTGTAATGATACCAGTAATTGCTCCATTTTTGTTTAAAAGTCATTTGTATCTTCCTTTCGCCAAACGCTGATATTATTTTATAGCAAAATACCCTTTTTGTCAACGAAAGGGCAAAAAGGGTAATAAATTGTTTACAATCAAATATTCTTAATCGAATTGCCAGACAATCTTATTTGTCGGAGAGTGTCTTCATTGTCGGGATTTCAACTCGAAGAATTACATATTTCTTCATAAATCCTCAAAACCCTTACG
>CAYXPV010000310.1:0-2832 GCA_964467285.1 uncultured Oscillospiraceae bacterium | reverse complement strand
GGTCTTTGGATTACATGTCTTGTATTGTCATGCCTTGCAGTAGTTCTTGGTATTGTAAGAATTGTAGTAGGTGCTAAGTTTAAAGACACAATTGCAAGACTTCGTGCATAATGATTTGCAGTATAAATAATTTTTAAATGTTTTGGCGGTGTAAAAGCTTTTTACACCGCCATTTTCAAGTGTTATGTGTAATTTAAACCGTTTCGCTTTTTAAAAAATGCAAGCCGTGTATATTTTTAGCGGTTTAGTTTTCAAGGCAGACGGCAGGTATATTAACGCTGATAAGGGAGGCTTTGTAATGAAGTGTTCTAAATGCGGTATGATTTTAAAGGACGATTTGCTTTTTTGCCCTTTGTGCAAAAACAAGATGCAGGAAAGTAATGTAAGTGTCAGCGAATTTCGTGACGTTGAGGATTTTAGGGTAACCTCACCCTACGTCGAAGAGAACAACTGTTACTTGGAAAGTGACGGGTGCGAAGAGTTGTCCGTTTACCGCAAAACCGAAAAAAAGAGTTCCTCGTCATCAACCTGGCTTACTGTACTGATTGCAGTAGCTTTGGGACTGATTGTAACCATAGCTGCGGCAATTATTATCATTGGACTTTATACGGGCGAAGGTGAAAAAGCAGATGTGAAGTATATATGCGAAACCTGCTCGGCAGAAATGAATGAAGATGTAAAAAATTGTGATGAATGCATTAAAAATTACAGTTGTAAAATATGCAATGCGGTATCTAAAAAGGTAGAAAACGATTTTTGTCCGGATTGCGTTGTGGAATACACCTGCATACATTGTGATAAGGTTGACGAATCCGTGAAGGAAGGTTATTGTAAGGAGTGTGCCGAAGAGCTGGCATGCAAATCTTCCGATTGCGACACCATTGTGGAGAAGGGATACTATTGCGATGAATGTATAGACAGTCTTGTAGGTGACAAACTTGCAAACGGTTGTCGTCTGTGCAAGAGTACTCTTAAAAATGATGAAATTTTCCTTATAGATACATACGGCAATCCTTATTGTTTAGGATGTGATACCGGAAAGTATTGCTCAAGCTGTAACGGATATATAGAAATTCTCGGAAATGACGATGTTTGTATTGACTGTGCAGAATATTCCTGCTTCAGTTGCAAAGACGTGCTTGAAAAATCCGAAATAAAGGTTACAGACAAAAACGGAAATCATTACTGCAGCTCATGTGACACATCATATTACTGTTCCTATTGTGGAGCCCCCGTAAATTCAAGAAGGAGCAAGTGTAAGGCGTGCGGACGCTAAAGGAGAAAGGATATGGCTGATATAATTGCAAAAGAATATTCTGCGCCCGGGTATACACCTTTGGGCGAGAGTGTGTATTCTTTGCTTGTAAAAAAATGTCATGAAAAATTACATATGCCGGCACTGAGCTATTTCGGAAAAGAGATAACTTTCTCGGGGCTTATGGCTAACATAGACAAAGCCGCCGCATCTCTTGTCGCTTTGGGTATTTCCAAAGGAGATACGGTTATTGTTTCTTTACCTTCCGTTCCCGAAGCGGTTGAACTGTTTTATGCCATAAACAAAATCGGAGCAATTTTCTGCGGTATGGATTGCCGCAGCAGTCGCGATGAAATCAAGAAAAGTATAGCTCAGGTAAAACCCAAAGCTTGCTTCGTTTCCGATTTTCATCTTAAGGCATTCAAGGATATTACGGATGTAAGCATTATTTGCATAAGCTTTATGAAGACGATAAGTGCGGTTTCTTCTTTCGCATCTGTTTTTGTGGAGTTTTTTACCGGAAGGTCAATGATAATAGCAGGCAGAAAGAACTTTATGACTTACCGCAAATTTATCTCTATGGGCAAAGAAGTTGCTTGCCCCGAAGTAAATGTGACGGGTGAGGATATTTGTGCTTACTTCTATACAAGCGGAACCACCTACGGCAGAAAGTGCGCCGTACTCAGTAACGAAAATCTTAATTCCTCTGTTATGCAGTATGCTTATTCTCAGGAAGGTGTAAACGAAACAGAACGTTTTTGCACCATAATGCCGTTGTTTACTTGTTATGGTATTACCTTGGGTATGCACCTGCCTCTCATTTTGGGGAAACAGGTTCGTATGATACCCCTTTTCACAGGCAGAAATATGAAAAGACTTTTGCTTTCGGAAAAGCCCGGATACATATCCACGGTACCTTCTCATTGGGATTATTTTATAAAAGATGATTTTACGGGTGTAGATCTCAGCTTCTTTAAAGGTGCCATTATAGGCGGCGACAAGCTGAGTCTTGCCGGTGAAGAAAAGATAAATTCTATTTTGCGTTCCTGCAACAGTAAAGGTAAGGTAATGCGAGGTTACGGTCTTACGGAAGCTTCTACCGCAGTAACAGCCAGCCCCTCGGATACTCCGTCGGGCAGTGTAGGCGTGGGTATGTGCTGGTCGAAGGTATGTATTTTTAAGCCTAATACCGAGGAACCTGTTGCCCGAGGCGAAAAAGGCGAAATATGTGTATGCGGTCCCAATATTTTCAAAGGTTATCTGAATGACGAGAGAGCAACCGGAGAACTTCTCCGTCGACATTCCGACGGCAGGATATGGCTTCATAGCGGGGATATCGGATATTTTGATGAAAATAAATTTCTTTATTTCTGTGAAAGACTCAAACGAATTTTTGTACGTTATGACGGTACCAGGATATCGCCGTATTCAATAGAACAGCAACTGTACCGTTGCCCGGTAG
The DNA here is from genome assembly GCA_964467285.1 of uncultured Oscillospiraceae bacterium. Lineage (GTDB taxonomy): Bacteria > Bacillota > Clostridia > UMGS1810 > UMGS1810 > RGIG8748. The sequence goes on along the minus strand of CAYXPV010000310.1, from coordinate 115 downwards.
TTGAGCATTGTCTTGTATACGGTGTTGATGACACCAGACACGATTACGGCAAATACCCTGCGGCATTGGTTGTATTTAAAAGCGGCTATACTCATGAGGAAGCCAAAATTATTTT
>CAYXPV010000309.1:0-2837 GCA_964467285.1 uncultured Oscillospiraceae bacterium | reverse complement strand
ACCGCCATAAAATATTCCGTTATTCAATTTTGACCCCAACTATTGACAAAGAGCCTAATTTTATAATCCTAAATTACCAACAAGTTCCTGAATTTGTTCAAGTGATAGCTGGCCATCTTCGATAAGCCATTTTCCATCAATATTTACAATTGTTACTTCTTCGGTTAAAGTAGTAAAGTCAAGACTATGTATTTCTTTGGAGATTATTTCTACAAGTGCTTCTCCAAGGGGTACCAATGTTAATACGCCAATTTCTTCTTCGGACATATCAGCGGTAATTTTTCCCTTTGCTTCGAGTTCGGCTTTTATGTCATTTATTATCTGTTCGCCGTCTTCCGCAAGGATCGAATTCATTTTTTCGCCGTCAAGGGATTCTATATCGCGCATTTTTGTTTCAATTGTATAGATATATTTGCCGTTTTCTTCACGTACATCAACTATTGAAATAGAAGCATCTGTTTTGATTGCATCAAAAATACCGTTAATAACAACTTTGATGTAATCTTCCATAGCTTTAATATATCCGTCGGGTAATTCCATCAAGGCTTCCATGTCCTTTATCTCTTTAAGGGATGCTTCGGCATAAAAGGCTGCGATATCGCCTTCGGGTATTACTTCAAGGATTTTTTCACCGTCTACGGTTAATTGGCATATTTTGCGAATATCAAGTTTTTCATTTGCATCGGCATATTCCTGCATTACTATGCGTACCTGAGCTTCTGTTTCACTTAGAATGGCAGGTTCGGAATTTGCAGCGGTTATGTCGACTTTGTATTTCTCCTCAATCCAATCTACTTTTGCATCAAGGGCTTCTGCCACGGCTCTTGCAGGAACAAGGGTTCTTCCGTCTATTGCCTTTGCAGGTACGTCAAGAAGGATTTGTCTGCCGTTTCTCGTCATAACATTACTGCCAAGGGTTAACTCTATAATGATGTCACCTTTTGTTGCCACAGCCTTGTTTTCGTCTTGAATCCAGTCAACCTCTGCACCCAAAGCTTCAAATATGTATCTCATAGGTACCAGAGTTCTGCCGTTTTCCGATGTAGGTGGTACGTCAAATGCAATTTCCTTACCGTCAACAAAAACGGTGATAGTCTTGCTGTCTTCTGCCGCAAATGCTGTTCCGATAGAGGATATAAGCATTACAGCGATAATAAGTGTTGCTAAAAGTCTTTTTTCCATTTTAATTATCCTTTTTTATTTTTATGGAGTAAGAGAAACAGGGGATTTTCCTGTAAATTCAAATTTGCCGAATATTCCGTCAACAAAGGCATCTATACTTTCCTGTGATAAGCCGTACATATTTATAAAGCCGTGAGTTCCGCAGAAATAGTTGTAGTAAACCGATGGGTGACCAAAGGACACCACAATGGATTTTTCCGCGCCGTAGGAAAGGCTGTTGAATAATGTATTCATTTCTCTTTCCTGAGAATATCCGGGGAAGCCGTAGGGAGCCGCCCAGGAAATGTAGCAGGCATAGATTATAAGGTCACTTTTTTCGCTGGCTTCTTTTAAAAGGGATTTTGATCTTGCTTCAAGAAGAATCTCGCTTTCAACGCCGTATCTTAAAAGTGAATCCTGCATAATCTTGATGTACTCGTTGTGGAATTTCTCCGAGGGTGCAAGGGGGATAATTGTAGCCTTTTTCACCTTGCTTACGTCAAAAGGTACTTTGCCGTCATTTCCAAGAAGTGTTGCCGCTTTTTGACAGATTTCATAGTTTGTTGCCTTAAAATCCGCATTGTCTTTTTCTGTCATAGCTTCGCCAATGAATTTTCCTTCAAAGAGACCGAGCTTTTTCTTGTATCTTAAAACGCGCTCTGCCGCTTCTTCAATTCTTTCCAAGGTAACTTTACCTTCGTTGTAAGCCTTTTCGATTACGTCTATGTAGTCATTTCCGGTAAAGAGCACCACATCGTTTCCTGAGTTAAGACATTCTATGTACATATCATCGTGATTAAATGCTGCCGCAATGGATTTCATGCTGACTGCATCTGTAACAATTATGCCGTCAAAGTCCATATCTTCTCTTAAGATATCAAGAATTTTTTTCGATGCCGATGCAGGACGGGCAATACCATTGGGGGTGAAGGAATCGTCAAGATTGGTATGGGCGTGGTGTCCTACCATAAAGGAATCCACACCTGCAGCGGTTGCTGCCTCCCATATGGGCTTTATTTTGCTGTCCCATACTTCACGGGGAAGGTCATCGGCTGCCAGAGAGAAGTGGGAGTCACGGAACTCGCCGATGGTTCCGGGGTAGTGCTTTGCACAAGCTAGGATACCCGCATCCTGAATGCCCTTTATGGCGTGGGGTATAAGGTCCACTATAAGTTCTGTATTGTCAGACATACAACGGGTTCCGGAAACTGCAAGGAAGTGTCCCAGAAGGTCACAAACGGGACCAAATGCCCAGTTGATACCTGCGGAATAAAGCTCCTTTGCCCAGTAGTAGGTTCTCTTATATGCAAGCTCGCGAGAAGCAGCTGCACCTACCGACATATTTGTGGGTATATCGGTCATATCATCAAAAAGCTGCTTTGCACCGAATTCCGCATCGGTGGCAACAAGCAATGGAATTTTGATGTTGGCGGATGCTTCCGAAATTACCTCAGCCATATCCGAGCTCTTTTCAATAGGATTACCGTCGTTTTTAATCATGCCTATGGTTGAAACATAAAAACCGTTGTAGGGGTATTTTTTAAAGTAATTGGTATAACTGCCTTCTTCCTGAACACCTTTTTTTACTGCAGGCGGTGCAGGCATAGCTGTCTGACCGATTTTTTCTCTCAAGGTCATCCCTTTGAGTAATTCTTTCATAGTAGTATCCTCCTTGT
>CAYXPV010000308.1:0-2842 GCA_964467285.1 uncultured Oscillospiraceae bacterium | reverse complement strand
AGCCTTTTTCACCTTTGGTAAATACCACTGTTTTTATATTGGGGAATATCTTGCATATATGGGCAAGGGTCAGGGCATCTTTCGGTAGAACCTGTGTATCGTACAGGTAATGCAATTCTTCGGCACTTATTTTTACGGTAGTTGCATTTTCCATACAAAGCAAAATGGATTCTTTGTCGTAGCAACCCTCACGGATATTTATATCGCAGAATATTTCCTTGAAGCTACATTCGTTAAGTATCTTTTTTAAGGAACTCCGTGATACTTCGTTTCTCTGTATAAGGGTGTTGAAGTAGAATACCTCCGCATTTATGTTTTTAATTATCTCAATCATACCGTCTGTGATATTGATGTTATCATAGGCGGTGTTTTTATGCACATGGTAGGAGGGAATCTTGTTTTTATCGAGAGTTACGGTACACACACCCGTGGGGTAAGGGCTTTGGCACACAAGGTCGGTTTTTATATCGTATTTTTTCATTTCTTTAAGTGCCGCTTTCCCTAATTCGTCATTGCCTGTGGCGGTTATAAGGTACACCTCGTCACCAAGCAGAGATAGATGTGCCCCGAAGTTAAAAGGCGCTCCGCCTATGGTTTTTTTGTCGGGATATACGTCCCATATTACCTCTCCGAATATTATTGTTTTCATATATTTTACCTCGCTGATTTAACAGTAATCAACTAACACATACGGATTATATCTTTATTGTATATAATTTCACTTTATTGGTCAATACCCAAAATCAGCGATATATTGGAATGACAATATCAATTACAGGCGGCAATGGTTGATATTATACACGAGATAAGAGCCTTTTTGTTAAAAACTGACGCATAATACTTGATTTTTTGCGAAAAATGTTATAAAATATATCTTGATATGATATAAAATAGGACTATTATGGTATTTATCATAAACAACACAATATTGGAGGCATATATAATGGCTATAAGAAACATAGGAATTCTCACAAGCGGTGGCGACGCTCCAGGTATGAATGCGGCAATCCGTGCTGTGGTAAGATGCGCTATAGGTAAGGGCTTCAAGGTTATCGGCATCAGGGAAGGTTACCGTGGACTCCTTAACGGAAATATGGAAGAACTTACTGCAAGAAGTGTAAGTGAATGTATGCAGAGAGGCGGTACCATGCTGGAAACTGCCCGTTGTCTTGAGTTTGCAACTCCCGAAGGCATAAAGGCAGGTGCCGAAATGTGCCGTAAGAACGGAATAGATGCTCTCGTTGTTATAGGCGGTGACGGTTCATTTATGGGTGCAAGAGCCCTTGCAGGCGAAGGCATCCGTACCATAGGTATTCCCGGTACTATAGACAACGATATTTCCTGCAGCAAATATACTATTGGTTTTGATACTGCGTTAAATACAGCAGTTCAGGCGGTGGATAAGGTTCGTGATACTTGTTCTTCCCACCAAAGATGCTCCGTAATCGAGGTTATGGGTAAGTACGCAGGTTATATTGCAGTAAGAACCGCCATTGCCACAGGTGCAGAGGTTGTTCTTGTTCCCGAAGTTCCCTTTGATTTTGACAGGGATGTGCTTGAAGCAATAAGAGAAGGCAAGAAGAACGGCAAGAAGCACTATATTGTAATTATGGCAGAAGGCATAGATATGGGCGCTCACGAAATTGCAAAGCGTGTAGAACAGGAAACAGGCATAGTAACCCGTGCCACAATCTTAGGTCACATTCAGCGTGGCGGAAGCCCCACAGTTCGCGACAGAGTTATGGCGGCAAATATGGGTGCCAAGGCAGTAGACCTTCTTGAAGAAGGCAAGACAAACAGAGTTGTTGTGCTTAAAGATGGTATTATTACAGACTTGGATATTACAGAGGGTCTTAATATGAAAAAGACAATTGACCCCGATATGTATAAGCTTGTAAAGACTCTTTCAATATAAGAAACAGCTTATGCCTAAATACATACTTTTGCATGTCTTGCAATTGAAGATAATGGGTTTTATAACAAAAAAGTAATTTCGGAAAAACGGAAATGGCGGCTAAGGGAATTATTTATGTTCTTGCCCTTGCTGTGATAATTTGTATAATGGTATTTTGTTAATAATGATGTTTTAATAAGAGAGGATTGAATCTAAATGGCTTCAAAAAGAGAACTCGCAAAGCAGTATAATCCTGCAGATGTTGAGGACAGAATATATGCCGGTTGGGTTGAAAACAACTACTTTGGTGCAACGCCCGATGACTCCAAGGAACCCTTTACCGTGGTTATTCCCCCTCCCAACGTTACAGGTCAGCTCCATATGGGACATGCCCTGGATGAAACCTTACAGGATATACTTGTGCGTTACAAGAGAATGGCAGGCTACAATGCCCTTTGGGTACCCGGCACAGACCATGCAGGTATTGCTACACAGATTAAGGTTGAGGAAGCTCTCAGAAATGAAGAGGGCTTAACCCGTTATGACCTTGGCAGAGAAAAATTCTTAGAAAGAGTATGGGACTGGAAGCACAAGTTCGGCAGTCGTATTATTAATCAGATAAAGAAGCTGGGTTGCTCCTGTGACTGGAGCAGAGAGCGCTTCACCATGGACGAAGGTTGCTCCGAAGCGGTTAAGGAAGTATTCGTAAAGCTTTACGAAAAGGATCTTATCTATCAGGGTAACAGAATCATAAACTGGTGTCCTCACTGTATTACTGCTCTTTCCGATGCGGAAGTTGAGTATGAAGAACAGGACGGCTTTTTCTGGCATATCAATTACCCCGTTAAGGATTCCGACGAGGTTATAGAAATTGCAACCACAAGACCTGAAACTCTGCTTGGTGATACTGCAGTTGCAGTTAACCCCGAGGACGAAAGATATACTCAT
>CAYXPV010000307.1:0-2849 GCA_964467285.1 uncultured Oscillospiraceae bacterium | reverse complement strand
AGAAAACACACCAATGAAATTGCAGAAAACGCATATAAACCATACAGGTTTAAAAAAGTAAATGTAGCTAAAAAAACAACCATTAAGAAAATTATTGTTTTGTTGTAAACTGACGGTTTATCTTGTTTGCGGTGAGGTTCGTCGGAAAGAATACGTAAATTGTCTTTTAATTGATTTATCTCGGTTTGAATTTCGGATATCTGCTGTTTCAGTTGGGTTTTCTGTGCCCTCTTATTTTCATTTTCCCTTATACGAACTTCACTTACATACAGTTCTTTTTCAAGACATGGCAAAACAGTATTTTTCCTTTTATCGGATGATAAATCTGCGATTTCGTTATCAATGCTTTTCTTGATATCGCTGTATGATATTTCGCCGGAGCCCGATTCATATATGTTTCTTATTTTTGTGTTTATTTCATCGGAAGAACCTGTACTTATGATTGCGGAAAGCGAGGAGAAATATGCAGATTTTACAAATGTTTCTGCACTTACGCCCATAAAATATTCTCCTATTGAACTGAGTATGGCGCCATCCTTAATTTCTTCACCTGTGGATATGCAAAATAAAGAAACCTTGTTTTTGCCGTCAAAGTAAAGTCTTGACAAATGATATTCAAGGCCACTGGACTCAAACTTGACGCTGCCTTCCATTTTATTATCATTCCACGATGTGAACCTATCTTTAAAAGATAGATGATTGGCTTCTTTTTTATGTTTTGTACCGTAAAACATAAAAAGTATAAACGCAAGAAATGTTGACTTACCGCTTTCGTTTATTCCGTATATAAGATTCATTTCTTCGTCAAGGTTAAATTGTTTATTTGAAATACATCCGAAGGATTTAATTGTGAGTTCTTTAAGTGTCATTGCTATCACCACACATCAATCGAGTAAGAATATCATGAGCTGCTTTATAAACTCTTTCATCACAATCCTTATGTTTCATAAGTTCACATGCCGTCTTGCCTCTTAACGAAAACTCATCTGTATAATTCAACACAGAATCAGTTGATTTACAAAGGTCCTCAATTTCCATATAAAAGCAATTAATCAAACGCTCATACACTTCTTTGGGCGGTTTGGCACAGTTCCTTTCGCCGGACAAAATAATCTTATACAAAAACTCCGGATTAACTACATTATTTATATGCCCTATAATTTCCTCGTTTGATGAGAAATCGGATATGTCAACATTTAAAACATGGTATTGCCTCAAGGAAACGGGATAAAATTTCAATTCGGAATTAAGCTTTGTCACCTTTCCTGCAATTACACCGCATTCGCCGGTTTCATCGAAACCCCCGGGTTCAAAAACTCCGCTATATGCATAATACGTACCCGATGTTTTGTGTATTCCGTCAAATTTATGAATATGCCCAAGTGCTGCATAATCAACTTTGGAAAATGCCAAATCGGAAACAGACATTGGGTTATAATCCGAATCACCGCCAATATCACCGTGAACAACAAGAATATTTATTTTATCAGGATTGTCTGCTGAAAAATTCTTGATTAAAGAAGCATATGAATATTCCGAAGAAAAGCTGACTCCGTATATGTCGGTATCGTATTCATCCAGGGATATTTTTTCGATTTTATCACCGAATACTTTTACGTTGTCAGGTAAATTTTCGGTAAATGTTTCAATATTCGCATTCGAAAAGCTGTCGTGGTTTCCGAGTGATATAAAGAAAAACTTATCACTGTGTTTCTTGAAAACAGAGTGAATAAATTGACATGTCTCGAAAGATACTTCTCCATCAAACATATCTCCCGGTATCAAGACAATATCAACATCATTGAATTTGTCAATTACATTTTTAAAATTAATAAGAACTTCACTTTTCCTTAACGCGGCTGATTCCTGACTGAGGTGAGAAAAAGTTCTGTCAAAATGCATATCGGAGATATGGAGTAATTTTAGTTCCTTCATACAAAATCACCCTTATTTAATTTCGTTAATATCATAAGGAGTGGTTTGATATACGTAATAGTTTAACCAATTATAGAATAAAAGGTTAGCGTGAGAACGCCATCTGACAACAGGTTGGTTCTTCGGGTTGTTGTCAGCAAAATAGTTAATGGGTACATGTATATCTTTACCGAGCTTAACATCACGCTCATACTCGAGTTTTAAAGTATCGCTGTCATATTCGCTGTGACCGGTAACAAATATCTGCTTTTTGTCTTTACTTGCAATTATGTAAGCTCCAACATCGTCTGATTCAGCAATAAGTTGAAGAAAACTATTGTTTTTAACGTCCGCAATATCTACCGTTGAATACCTGGAATGGGGCGCGAGGAAAACATCATCAAATCCGCGAACAAGCATTGATTTTTTTCGTAAAACTTTGTGTTCAAATACTCCAAACAGTTTTTTATCAAGTGAAATTTTTGGTATACCGTAGTGATAATAAAGACCTGCGAGAGCTGCCCAACATATATGGAAAGTGCTTGTAACATTTGTCTTGGTCCATTCCATTATCTCTTTGAGTTCGTCCCAATAGTCAACATCATCAAAATCAAGAAGCTCAACAGGAGCACCGGTAATAATCATGCCATCATACTTAGACGATTTAATATCAGCAAAATTCTTGTAAAAGCTGTTAATGTGCTCTTCGCTTGTGTTCTTACTGGTGTGGGTGCTGGGACGAATAAAGTCAAGCTCAACTTGAAGCGGCGTATTGCCGAGAAGTCTGATAAGCTGGGTTTCTGTGACGATTTTTGTAGGCATAATGTTTAAAAGAGCTATCTTAAGGGGGCGGATATCCTGCTTTAAAGCTCTTTTTTCCGTAATGCAAAATATATTTTCACCATGCAGAATACTGTTTGCAGGTAAATCGGATG
>CAYXPV010000306.1:0-2852 GCA_964467285.1 uncultured Oscillospiraceae bacterium | reverse complement strand
ATTCTTTGGATTAAAACTTTTAGCCTTTTCATTTATAACAAACTCATTATAAATTTTGGCATATTTAATCAATTGGTTAAATTCTTGACGTGTATGTTCGTTTAAATACATATCTGGGTCGCATTTTGAACCGTCTTTATTTCTAAGGTCAATAATGTAAACTTTAGCGTATTGTAAATTTTCTTTTACTTTATTGTAAAATTTATCAAGACTAGTTAAACCTTCATCATTTGGTTTTAAAATAGCTCCGTCTTCTACACATACATAAAATGTATTTGTATATTTTTTAAGTAAATTAATTTGAGCTTCTGATATATTTAATCCAGATAAACAAACAGAATTACAAATGCCTTTTTGGTGACATTTAATAACATCACAATTGCCTACGATAGATATTTTACCATTTATCCTAACTAAAATTTTACCAGAAGGTACTTCTACGCAATATACTTTGCCTTTATACGGTATCTGTTTTATTTTGTAACTATTCATTGTAACATGTTTTTTTGAAAATAATATTGAAACTTTATACCATTCCCCAAATTTATTTTTTCTTTTTATTATAGTAGAACTATATCCACATAAGTGAGCTATTGTTTGTATAAATTCAGCGTTTTTATAATTAGAAGAACTGTATTCTATTTGACTTCTATCGGGTACTTTATTCCCATCCCAATGTACTAATTCAGATATAACTAATTGTAGTTGCTCTTGGTTCATATTTAACCAAGAAAATGGATATTCTTTAAAAGCTTCATTGCACTTAAACCCAAAATATGTATAATTATTTTTAGACAGTGTTTTTGTATAACTAATTTTATTTTTTATTAACAAATCTTCAAATCTTTCAACTTTACGATTTTTTTTAAATGAAATTCTAATGTATTTATCACCATTTTTTCTATAATCAATGGTTCCATCTGCTTGTATAGCTATTAATAATTTTATCATATCGTCAGATATATTTAGTCCTTCTCCATAAAATTTTATTGAAGTAGGTATCTTAACTTGGGTTGTGTTTATTTCTTTAAACATTTTTTTGTTTAAATTATTGTTTTTATCAATAAAGACTATATTATGGTTTGGTGTAGCTGTTATTTTACAATTTCTATTATTGCATTCTAACAATTCCCCGTTATAATCTTTTATTATTTTAGCTAAAGGTTTTACAAACTCTCCTGTTAAATCATCATTAACTTGCATTACGTCTTGATTATTGTATTCATCAAACCTTTTCCAACCTTCTCTTGTTAATATTTGAGTGTCTGGTTTAAAACATTCTCCTTCCGTAACTATAACACTTTTATATTCTTTTATGTATCTTTTAGCTTGATATAAGCCAAAAACTAATTCAGATTTTTTGTATATTTCGTTATCTGTTGTATGAAGATATTTTGCACCTTCTTTTTCAACATGTAATCTGCCTGTAAAACTAAGTATATTGCCGTATTCATCAAATCTAGGTATAACAATTCTGTCACTTCTAAACTTAGAATAAAAATCTCCGTTTTCACTCTGTAAAAGTAAACCAAGCTTTTTTAAACTGTCTTTATCTGGAAGTTTATTTATACCACAACCTAAACGAAAATCTTTTATAATCTTAGGTGAAAATCTACGTATTTCAGTTAAATAATTATACGCTTCATTATTACTAGCCAAAGATTTTTCATAAGCGTTACACATTGTTTCATTTACGTTATACAATGCTTTTTTATAATTTCTTTCTTTAATTTCTTCTTCCGATATAACTAATTCATAATTATACATTTCAGCTATTTTTTGTACAGCTTCACTAAAAGTTGTACCATAAAATTTTTGATAAAACTTGAAACAGTCGCCACCTATATTACAAGAACCCCAACATCTCCATATACCACATTGTGTGTCTATGGAGAATGAGGGTCTAGTTTCGGCATGCCAAGGACATGTGGACCAAGCTAGTTTACCACGCTGTACAAGTTCTGGCAAAAACTTTTGATAAAATTCAAACCAATCAATTTTACTTTTTAGTTCATAAAGTTGTTCTTTTGAATATACTGACATAATTCACATCCTCTATTTGTTTATTTTATAGCTGGCAAACCAGTTAATTTTCTATAACAATCTTTGCACACACTTTTGTAAACTACATTTTTATCTTCCATTATAAGTAAAGAACTATTAGGGTCATTATCTAATTCACCATTTATGTAACGTACACATCTTCTTGCTATACTTCCACATTCTTCACATTTGGCTGATACATTTTCTATAAAATCACAATATGGTAAAACTCTTTGTGCAATATCAAGAGAATTAGACATATAATCTAAAGATAAACCAAATAAATATACGTCAATATTGTTAACGTCACAATATTCTAAAAATTCCATAAAATCGTCAATTTGACTTCCACTACATAAAAAAGTAAACTCATCAATTAAACAAGCAGATACATTTTTTAAATGGTTGTACATATCTTGTATTTCAAAAACTTTTATGGCTTTAGCTTTTTGTGAACCACGTCTTGTAACTACACCGTCTTCATCTTTTGCACAACATGCAGGGTGAAAAACTATGTATTTTTCATGTTGTTTATCTAAAAACTCTGTAGCTTTAATAAGTCTAAATGTTTTTTCGCTTTTCATTGTACCAATAGTAGCTATAATCATTCTGTTTATCTCCGTATTTTTCATGAAGTATAACACCTTTTTAAAAAAAAGTCAAATACATAAATTTTGGTGGCAATAAATTTCATATTGACAATTTTTTATATTTATGATAAAATATACCTGTTGGTATACAAGGTGGTATACCATGTTAGTATACCATGTTAGTATACCATGTTAGTATACCATGTTAGTATACCATGT
>CAYXPV010000305.1:0-2855 GCA_964467285.1 uncultured Oscillospiraceae bacterium | reverse complement strand
GTATTGTTTGTTATCCATCGTGCTATATCTCCCTGATGTCAAGTTTATGTGGAACTGTGGAATAGACCATATTGCATCTTGCCCATTCCCACTCAAGTTCGAACCACGGTGTATCCTCTGTTTTCTCACCTTTAAGTTCCAAAATTCTGTCACCTATCCACTTTTGCCATCTCATTTTGTAGAAATCACCAATAAGCCCCGACCATTGTCGGTTGGAATAATCGTGAAGTCCGCCGATTTCCGTCTGATTGTATGAACCCCAGGTGGTTATAAGTGCTTTTGCATTAAGCTCATACAAACGCTTTGTAAAATCATCGGCATTTTGGGCAAGTGCCTTAGCTTGTTCAACCCATCTGCCCAAAAGATAGTATTCGCTTGCTCCGGTAACTTTGTCCATCTTATCAATAAGATTTAAAAACTCATCCGAATATCGTATAAACTCATCAGTATTTCCTTTGTGGAATGCCGAGGACATCTTAATATGAATCTCCTGTGCTTTGTTGGAAAGCACCTGCTCAGAAAGAGTAATAAGGTCATATATGTAACCCGGGCTGTTTTTTAACATATCATAATCCTGAGCCAATAAATCCTTTGCCTTTTCAAGAAGTGATTTATCGTAGCTTATTACTGCATTACCCCAGGTTGAAGCTGCATTTATGGCAAAATTCGGTCTGGCATTAACTATAGATTCCGGAGCACCCTGACCAAGCATATTAAGTTCTGCCTTGTATACTGTGTCCTTTAAAATCATCCAGGAAGCAAAAGCATTCTCACTGTCTTTACCATATCTTCTGTGGGCGTATTTTTTTAGCCAATCATCAATGGCAACCTCTGCCATAGGCTTTTTGGCATCGTCAACCCATACAGATTCAAAGAAAAATTCGTACAGTACAGGGTTATTCACGCTTGCCTCGGGTGTAATACCTATTCCGGCAACAGCTTTGCAATCGGTAAATACCTTTGGTATTTCTCTTACAAGGTTATCCAGATGACCGTGAAGCCCAAGTCTGCCGCCAAAGTTATTTAACATACAGAAAACCCAAGGAGTATAATTAAACTCTTTGTCATATCCAAACGAGGAACTCTCGGGACCTCCCTTTGGATAATTGGGGTTCTTTTCGGCATATAAATCAAGAATAAGAGCGTGCTCTTTACCCTTTTCCACATCTTCAAGACCTCGAAGCAGTTCGGAAGTCGGATTCTTTTGCCAGGATTGGATAATCCAAACGGCATCCAGGTTCTCACTAAGCATTGCAGACAATACATTTCGGGAAATATCACGGGGTGACATATCGAGAGTAATTCCACCTTCGTGGAACGGGTCAGTTGCAAAGTAGTTGCTCACCTCACCGTATACCTGCTTCTGTGCTTCGTAAAATTTATGTGCATATTCCTTGAAACAATCCGATGTGGTTTTAAGCATATCCGGTCTGCGGAAGGAACACCAGGTTCCCTGAGGAATTACATCGGCATTTTTGTCATAGTCACATATATCAACAGGTACCATACCGCTATATCCCTGAAGTATGGGCTGCATGCCAAGTTTACGCATTATAAGGTGATTCTTTCTTGCGAGGACGCATCTTTCCTCAAACCAGGAATCGTGAACGGGACCGCCGAATCCTGTGAGATTTGCCATATATGCCCATGCATAGTACGCAGGTCCTGCGATAAATTTCTTAATAGCCTGATGAGAGTATCCCAAACCTTTCAAGAATCTGCGCCAAACCTCCTCCTGAGCTGTGGCATCAAGCACAAGATTTACACCGTTTAATGCGAGCCAGTCAAGTTCATCGCGCCATTCCTTTTCGCCCCAAAAAGCCATTGAATATGAAAGTGTGCAATAGTTGTAGGCGTAGCGAACCTTTGCCTTTGTTTCCTTATGTATTATTCCATCAACGGGAACTATGGTTTCGGGCATATTAATCTGATCGCCAACCTGAGATATGTTGACATTGCAGTAGTATTTAAGATAATAATTTATACCTGTGGCGATAGATACACCGTTATTGCCTTTTACCTTGATTTTAGCGTTTTGAGAACACAATTCAAAATAATCTAATCCGTTGCCCACGGAAAGTTCCAAATCAAACCAAGCCCTGTATTTTTCGCCTATACGACGTCCTATAATATCATATACCTCATCAATAGTATCTTTTGGAGTAACGGTAACATTGTATTTACAGTCTTTGTATTCGGGAATAATTATTTCCGGTGCAGACACAACGGGAGTTCCGCTTTCTGTACCCGAAAATTCTACCTTTTCAATTACACCCTCGGAAGATGCTGAGTTATATTCAAGATATACACGTATGAATCGCGCTTCTTTACCGTTTAAAGCATACACCTCTCCCGTCACCGGACAGGATTCTTTGGTGGTTTTCCTTGCCACCTCATCAAAATCCCTTCCGTCCATACTTGTGTACACGGTATATTGTGAATAACCCTCTTGCGGAGTAAATACAGTTACCGAGTCAAGATAATAGTTCTTCTCCAGATTAATATCTTTGTAAATGGGGTAACACTTTGCAAGATCTACATCCTCCGCAAAGAAAATTTCCAGCTTACTTACTGTAACATCCTTTTCGGAAAGAGTAATGTATATATCCGATGCAGCAACGGGAGCATTTGGCACAAATTCTAATGTAGAGTTCACCTTACCTGTTGCATCGGAAAACCATATGAGGTCAGAAACAACGCTGTTTTTGGCATATTCAAGCACTGCATTAACTGCAAGGTCCTGCCCTTTCCCTCCCAAAGTCACATTAATTTTTGCAATATTGTAATTAGTGTCAAAATGAAGCACACTTTTACCGTTTTCAATAGGTATTTCTGTAAATATTTCCGTTTTCATA
>CAYXPV010000304.1:0-2872 GCA_964467285.1 uncultured Oscillospiraceae bacterium | reverse complement strand
AGCCCATCCTTGAGTGCCCCGACGGTTTCTCCCTTACGGGATTTAAGATTTACGGCAATGAGAACAATTACGTAATTCTCTTAAAGGAACTTACAGACCTTTCTGACTTCGGCATCAAAGTGAAAGAAATCCTTGCCACCAATGACGAAAATGCTTCAAAAGACGGCATACTCACAAAGAAAAAATCCTATATGTTTGCAATTGTATAAGAATAAAAAATGTGCAGAACCGATACGGTTTTGCACATTTTTATTTCTTCGTAAAAACAATCCTCTTTCCAACGAAAGGCGTTGTTTTCTACATAATCCCATATTTTATATATTTACTCAGACTTTTTATATTTTCCCGGAGCAACTCCAACGGCACGGCTGAATGCACGTATAAAGCTGGTATAATCGGCAAAGCCGCATTTTTCTGCAGTTTGCATTACGGATGCACCGCTTTTAAGCATTTTCTTTGCTTCACTGATTCTTTTGCTTGCAATATATCTGCTTACTGTTGTGCCAAGATGTTTTTTAAATAATCTGCACAGTTCATTTACAGATACGAAGGAGCTTCTGGCAACACCTTCAAGATTAAGCTGGGTGCTGAAGTTTTTGTTTATGTAGTCAATGGCAACATCAATGGTTTTATTTTCCAGAGAAGAATGATACTGATATTGCTTATTTTGTTTTTTGAAATTATCGTTGGCGAAGGCAACTATTTCTATTGCGGTAACAATTTTTAATACGTCATCTGCAAAGTCTTCGGTGGTAGTAAATTTTTCAAAAAGGCATTTAAGTTTTCCGGTACCGTTTTCATCAAGGGTAACCTTGTGAGTAATGCTGTTTCCACGCACGTTAAAACATCTTGCAAGATTTGTTTCCGTTGTAGACCAAGTATATAGGAAGGAAGGGTGAATCTGCAGAGCATATCTTTCAAATTCCGTGTCTTGGTCAGGTGAAATTTTATGAGCTTCATACTGATTCATTACAAGCATATCGCCTGAGGATATTTTGTATACCTTTTCGTCGATGAACACGTTACCGTTTCCCTTAACACAAAAGAATATTTCGCAACAATCGTGTATGTGGATATTGTCACTCCCGGTTGTAGTTGTGGAATAAAAGCACGAAAAAGTTTTATTGCTGTTGACACAGCTTATTGCATCGGCACATTTAGAAAAAACAGTCATTAAGGTACACTTCCTTTCGGTGCATAAATATTTTGCGTTGCTATAGTATAAATAATATCAAAAAAAAGTGAGAATTGCAATATTTTTTTTATGAATTGTATTTACTTTGCAATTCAAATAGTGTATACTACATAATAGGTTAATGGGTGAAGTTTTACATTTTTTGCGGTTATACCCCAAGAAATAGTATACATTATCCACAAATAATGCAAACAAAATTTGTGAAAATAGCCTTAATGAACCACGTTAAAGGTGGTTGTTAAGGTTAAAGGAAAGAGGTGTTTTTATTGATTAAACTTTCAATAAGCGACATCAACAAGGATATCAAAGCCTCTTATGAGGGAGAATGCATCGACATTATTTATGACAAATGTTATAAAGAAGGCGATGTTATATCGGTTAAGTGTGACACCGATTTTGTATCCGTAAGCTTCGATAAGTCGCAGAAGGAATCAATCATTTATGTTCCCGAGGGAGAGTTTACATATCCCATACCCTTGGGCAGAGCGTTAATTGCTTTTGACGCTGAGTCCTGGCAGAGTGAAAGCCATCGTATTGTGGTCAAGCCCGTCAGCGAAGAGGATGCATACGGTACAAGAAACATTGCTTTAAACGCAGTTGACTTTACCGACAACAAGAGAACTTATCCTCATGCGTGGTCGGACTTTGTTACAAGAAATGAACCTACCTTTGAAGCCAAGAACGCCATTGACGGTGTTTGTGAAAACAAAGGCCATTGGGGTTATCCTTATCAGTCCTGGGCTGCAGGTGCAAGAGAGGATATGACTTACAAGATAGACTTCGGTTGTGAAGTTGAAGTAAGTGACCTTGTTATTTATTTAAGAGCCGACTTCCCACACGATACATACTGGAAGTCATTTAGCATCCGTTTTTCCGACGGAACCAAGGTTCATGCAGATTTTGAAGAAACCCACGAAGGTCAGCAGGTAACTCTTCCCGAGCCAAAAGCAACCGAATGGATTGAGCTTGTAGATTTTAAGCAGGCTGTAGAACCCCTTTCATTTGCGGGACTCACACAGGTAGAAGTAATAGGTAAATATAATAAGAAGGAGATAGAAACTATGGAAATCAGAAATGCTTCAAATGCAAAAGACGTAATGTACTACAACACAGACCGCTTAAGAGAGGAATTTCACATTGCAAACCTCTTTACTAAGGACAATGTGCGTATGGTATACAGCCACATTGACAGAATCATCACTGCAGGCTTTATGCCCGTACATCAGGTGTTAAGACTTGAAGCAGGTAAGGAACTTGCTGCAGACTACTTCCTCCAGAGAAGAGAAATGGGATGTATTAACATTGGCGGAAAGGGTACTATCACTGTAGACGGTACCGAATATGTTATGAATCCCAGAGACGGTATCTATATCGGCAGAGGTAACAAAGAAATCACCTTTACAAGTGCAGATCCCGAGAACCCTGCAAAGTTCTACGTAAGTTCTTGCCCTGCACATACCGAATATCCCACAGTTAAAATTGACATCACCAAAGCAAAGAAAGTTCCCTGCGGTAGTGCGGCAGATGCCAACAAGAGAGTAATCAATCAGTACATACATCCCGAGGTTATGCAGTCTTGCCAGCTTGCAATGGGTCTTACTCAGCTTGAAGAAGGCTCTGTGTGGAACACAATGCCCAGCCATACTCACGACAGAAGAATGGAAGTATATCTCTACC
>CAYXPV010000303.1:0-2880 GCA_964467285.1 uncultured Oscillospiraceae bacterium | reverse complement strand
CAGGGTCAAGCAGCATTTCAAAGAATATAGCTATCTTTTACACACCCTATCAGTATATCCTTGTTTTCCATAACAGGAGCAAGACACCCTGCAAGACTCTCCCCCTGACCGTAAGCAAAATACACTGTATCCCCGGACAGGAATCCAACTGCAGAAAGTTCACCGCCGTCGGTAAACAGTTTATATACAAAATCACCTTTTACCCCAGAGAGTTTATCCTCCATTTCAAAAAGGGATATTTCCGTAAAAGGCTTTAAATCCAAGTCTGCAGAAACGGTGTCGGTATCCAGTTTCTTTAAAAATACCTGAAATTCCAAATTGGTGTACAGCTCAGTAAGTCTTGGAACATTATATTCCTTAACACGGGCATCCTCTATGACAAAATTCAGCGGAACATTTACGTCAATGGTGCAAAGTTCCTTGCTTAAGAAAGCCATTTCTCTGCCGTCAATAAGCTTTTGACGGGCGGCAGGCTTTACTATGGAGTCGTCTAAGTTCTCGTAGAGTGCTTCAATGGATTTAAACTTTTTGATATATTCAAAAGCAGTCTTTTCTCCGATGCCCTTTACACCGGGTACGTTGTCGGAGGTATCCCCCATAAGACCTTTTACATCTATAAACTGCAAAGGTGTAACGCCGTAGGTATCCTCCACATCATCGGAATCCAGTTCTGTGGTTGTGGTAGTTCCGCCCTTGGTTACGGTAAGGAGTATCTTG
The DNA here is from genome assembly GCA_964467285.1 of uncultured Oscillospiraceae bacterium. Taxonomy (GTDB): domain Bacteria; phylum Bacillota; class Clostridia; order UMGS1810; family UMGS1810; genus RGIG8748. The sequence goes on along the minus strand of CAYXPV010000303.1, from coordinate 2,163 downwards.
GTGGTATCGGTAGCAAGCTGTAGGTCATCCTTATCGCCGGTAAGCACATAGCACTCCACTTCTTTTTCCTTGCACATACGGCTTACGGTTCCTATGATATCGTCTGCCTCATAACCTTCCTTTTCCAGAATGGTCACATTCATAGCCGAAAGAATTTCCTTCATTACAGGCATCTGCATACGAAGCTCGTCGGGCATGCCCTTTCGCTGTGCTTTGTACTGTGAGTACATCTTGTGTCGGAAGGTAGGTGCTTTAAGGTCAAATGCCACGGCAATATAGTCGGGGCAAAGTTCCTCGGTATATTTGAGCATAATATTTAAAAATCCGTATATTCCGTTGGTATACATACCGTCCTTGGTGGAAAGCAAACGTATTCCGTAGAAAGCACGGTTTATGATACTGTTTCCGTCTATTATGAGCAGTTTTTCCATTGTAAATCACTCCGTAAAAAACAAATATATGGCTATTCTACCACAAAAATCCGAATTTTTCTACCCTATAGGATAAATTTTAATTATTTCTTCAGCAATTTCTCCGAAAATCGGTGCCGCACTAACCGCGCCGCTTCCTCCGTTTTCTGCAATTACCGCCATGGCATATTTCGGATTTTCATAAGGAAAAAATCCGCAAAACCACCCGTGAACCATAAATTTACCGTCCTTTTGCCAGCCCGTTTCCGCAGTACCTGTCTTGCCGGCTATGCGTGCAAGGTTATGCTTAAGACCTTTGGCTGTACCCTCTGTAACCGCAAGTCGCATAGCATCTTTTATAAAGTCTGCCACCTCCTGCGACACTACACGTTTCTCACCAACCTCACGTATAACCTTCACGGTGTTTCCGTAAGAGTCTGTAATGCGCTCTGCTATATTCGCCTTCAACCGCAATCCGCCGTTTGCAATTATTGCCGTCATATTTGCCGCTTGAATGGGTGTGATGAGAATTTCACCCTGACCTATTGCATAGTTAACGCTGTCTGCAAGGCTATAGCTTTCCTTGTGGGGAAGATTGCCGAAGGTTTCTTCAAAGCCTGTGCAACACACCACACTGTCACCCAAACCGTATTCCTCTGCTTTTTTTAGCAGTCTGTCGGCGCCTGTTTGAATACCCATATAATAAAAGGAACAGTTACAGGAATTCTTAAGTGCATCTGACATATTCTGAATTCCGTGTCCTTCCGCTTTGTGACAGGCAAAGCTGCGACCGGAAACCTCCACCTTTCCCGAGCACAAGTATTTCCTTGAACTTCCCGAATGCTCCAAAGCAGCACTCAAAGTTACGATTTTAAAAATACTTCCGGCATTGTATGCCGATATACTCCGGTTGACAAGTCGGCCATCATCGGCATTAAGGCTACTTCCGATATCCCCCTGATCGTATACGGGATTGCTCGCCATTGCAAGCACATCGAAAGTACTTACATCCATAACCGCAACCGCACCGCTTATACCGTGAGAAGCCAGAACATCCTGACATATTTTTTGAATATGTGCATCTACCGTAAGCGCAACGGAATTTCCCTCACCTTTCGCCGGAATATAACTTAGTCCCATTTTTTCAATGATATTACCCCGGGCATCTTTTATAACATTTACGCTGTCGTATACCCCTGCAGAAAGTGCTTCGTCAAAGGTTCTTTCCAAACCGCACACCCCTTTGCCCTCACGGTCTACGTAACCTATAAGGTGACAAGCAGTATTATTTTTACCATAGCGTACCGTAAAAAACGGTTCACCGTTCCTTGGTGTAAATCCCGTAAAAACGGAAGCGGAATCAACGGTGTTTTCAACCAATGGAATTGTGTTTCTGTCCAAAAGCTTTCCCCGACGGCTTTTTACGGGTACGTTATCAATCCGCTGACTTATTGCCATGGAGGAGTATTGGTCGCTTTTTAAAGTGCATATAACCAAAAGCCCTAAAGTTATTACAATTGCCCATACAAGAAATACTGTACCTATAATGTTTGTTCGTTTAATTTTCAAATCTAAAACACCTCAATGGTATTTTTTGTAATCATTAGCTATATTATTAATTTTTACAATTTTATTATTTGACATTTATTTCCGTTGACAAAAACTTCTTCATTGAGTATACTAATTAAACAAACCAAACTCACGGGGACGCAATGGTTTCGACGGGGGTTTTGAAGTTTGAGGAGCGAGCAGC
>CAYXPV010000302.1:0-2889 GCA_964467285.1 uncultured Oscillospiraceae bacterium | reverse complement strand
TATGTTTGCTTTGTGTCAAAATACAGCGGCGGCTCGGGGTTAAGGGGTGCCAGCTGCAGGGCACCCCTTAGACTTTGGTTCTTTGGTCTCAAAGAACATAGTTTGAATCTTTTTAAAAGATTGCCAAAGCCTTAGCGGCTTTGAGCGCTAAACATATCTGCAAGCTTTCTTGCAGAATCTGCAAGGTTCTTTACACCTTCGAACACATTGTCTTCGCTGTATTCCCTAAGATAACAACTGGATTCAAGAGTGAAATAACCGTCATAGTTAACTTCCTTAAGTGCCTTTACAATGGCATCAAAATCCATATCCATACTAAAGGGTATCTGATGGCTGTCGTGCCATCTGTCGTTATCGTGAATATGAAGTGCCTTAAGACGGCTTCCCAAAGCCTTTATCATACCCGTTGCAGAAGCGATGTCACCCATCATTTCCGCGTGACCAAGGTCAAGGCACGCCACAAAAAATTCATCATTTATCACATCAAGGTGCTTGTTGAAGTCTTCTGCCGTAGCACAGGCGGAAAATGCGGCTCTGTCTGTGGCATCGTCCCATTTCCACATATTTTCTGTAGCTATTTTAACCCCGTGTTCTTTTGCAAAGGGTAAAAGTTCGTTATACATTTCGGCATTTTCTTCGGCAGACTTGTAGTTATCGGGATGAATAACACATATTTCTCCGCCGGCTTCGGCAGTACATTCGATGGCACGTTTCTGGAAATCAAGGATTTCCTTTACATACACCGGGAAGGGTGCGTGGCTTTGATTGCAATGTATGCCGTTGTCAAGACCTATCTGCTTTAATTTTCTTGCAAACTTGAGGTAGTCATTGCCCGATAAGGGATGTCCTCTGTCGAAAAGGCGCTTGTTTTCCCAGTCGTACCTTGCCATTTCGAACATAGAGAAGTCCCAGGCATCAAAGCCTGCCTTGGCAATAAGCTCTACTGCCTTTTCTTCTCCGACGATTTTTGATGTTGATTCTATTTCTGTAGAGGTTTTCATAATACGGTATCTCCTTTATATTTCAAATGTTCCAAAGCCTGCAAGCTCATAAAGAGCTGATTTTACAGATACTTTGTATTTATTCTTAAGTGAATATACAAATTCATGGGTATTGTCGCCGCAAGTAACTGCAAGGTCGTCGCCGTTAAGCTCTGCAGTGCATCCAAAGGTTGTAAAGGTTCCGTCATCATTCTGATGAACAAAAGCCTTGCCGAGCACGGTTTCTTCCATGCACTTGAAGATTTCGTGTACATCGTTGTCACAGCAACCACCCTGGGTATCTACGATTTCTTCAACTCCGCCGCCTAAAATAAGGGGGCAAAATTCGTAACCGCCGTTTACTTTCTGTTCGCCTATGCGGTACCAACCGGAAATCATATCCACATAGCCTTCTGTAATTTCTCTTTCAACATATTTGGCTCTGTAAGCCTTTTCCTTGGGTTCTACAAACTTGTAGCCGTCTTTTACCTCGTGGTCATAATCGGGTACAAAGGCTCTGTCTGCCTTAATATACGGTGCCGCACAGAACGCCCAGCGAAGGTTACCCTTTTCGTCTATAAGCTGACTTGATGCTCCCATACCGTTCATAAGGCTCATAAGATATTTCTTTTCACCTGTGAGCATATAGAGATAGTAGTGAGCATACAAGGTCCAACCTGTCCAGCCGTGAGGAGAATTGAACATATTTTCTCTTATCATTACGTCGTACTGGGATTCCCAGTAACGGATGGAAGCTCCGTTCATTCTGCAGTCGGGTATAAGCTGTTGTTCAAGGCAAGAATGAATGGCAAGCATATATTCTGCCGCCTTTATGTATTCTGCTCTCTCATTTTCGGGAAGAGTAAGGGCAAACATACCAATCTGCAATGCTGAGCAGGATATCATACCGTCCTCTAAGGTCATTTCACCTTCGGTTTCTATGTTGTCAAGGTTTCGCACAAGCTCGTCTACGGCTTTCTTTGCGGATTCATAGTGAACTTCCGACAGCTTCATAAACTCGGGACTGCCGGACTCTTTTTCCGCAAGAGCAAGCTCAAGCATGGATTTTGCGATATATATAACGCAGGTATAGTGTACCTTTTTGTTTTTGTAGGCACCTGTTTCGTCCTGATGCTTAATGAGGAAATCCGCAAAGCCTGCGGCGTATTTGAGGCAATCAAGTCTATTTTCAGGCTCTGCTTCATACATATCCACAAGCACGCTTATAAGTCCCGAGGTGTTCTGTATTCTGTCGGGAATAACTATGGGCTCGCACTTGTCGAAATCGAACATAAGGGGCATGGTTTCCCAAAAGGCTTCGTATGCCTTTTCGCCGATTTTCTTATCCCCGGTGTGTTTGTAGTGAAGGAACAGAGAGAAGAAGCCGTAGAAACTCTCGGTATGAGTAGATGCTTTTGGGGGCTTGGAAAGGGCGTTTTCTGCCGCTTTTTCCAGATAGTAATCCCAGGACTTTCTCACATAGAACTTAGCTTCTGCAGTCTTGCCGTTGGCATCGGTTACCTTAAGGGTATAAACACCGTACTGTGTGAGGGAATCCATTATATCCCCTACCGAACCGTCGGGGCAAATAAACTCCGAAGTATAAGCGCAGGGAGAATCTATGGTAAGATTAAGCTTTTCGCCATTTTCAACAGTATACTTTTCGGCAGATATCATAGGCACAGAAGCTACGGAAGAGATGGTTTTCTTTATATCACCCTTTTTAGTTACGGGAATAAGATAAATCGTGTTTGTATATGTATCGCCGGATTTAAATATTTTTAAATTGTCGGGGTGCCTTTCCGGCAGGATTGTATTCTGGTAGAAATAAATGTTTGAGCCAAGAATTCTGTGACCGCAATGAATACTTGTTTCGCTCTCCTTGAATATATTGTAGGACAAGTCATAG
>CAYXPV010000301.1:0-2891 GCA_964467285.1 uncultured Oscillospiraceae bacterium | reverse complement strand
CGTACCTTTGACCTGGGTGTACTTCACAGTCCGGAGTTTATATGTTACCCTTCCAAGGTTATGGCAGGTACATATATTGAGGCTTGTGAAAAAGGTGCCGAGATTATTGTTTCTTCCGGCGGAAGCGGTCCTTGCCGTGCCGGTATGTATTGCGAAATTCACCGCAGAATACTGAAAAAGCTCGGATATAAAACGGAAATCGTTATATTTGATTCCTTTTTTAAGGCTCCGGGACTGTTTATAAAAAATATAAACCGTATACGTAACGGACGTAATGTATTCTCAGCCATACGTTTTGCCCGTTATATAATCAAAATGATAGAGTTCCTTGATAATATCGAAAAAGATATCAAGAAGAAGCGCGCTTATGAGATTAACAAAGGTGATTTTGATAAATGCCTTAAGAAAATCAACGAAATGTTCTACAACACTTCGAATCTTAAAGAACTCAAAAAAGTAAATGCAGTTGCTCTTGATATGGTAAATTCAGTTCCCATCAAAGGGATTGAAGAAAATAAGAAATTAAAGATTGGTATTGTGGGCGAAATATTCGTTGTTATGGATAGTGCCACCAATATGAACATAGAGTCCAGACTTAATGCTCTCGGCGTTGAGGTTACAAGCACTCAGTATATATCCGATTGGATATATCACAACATTATGCCAAAGCCATTAAGACACGATGAACATCATCGTATGGATATGGCAGGTAAGAAGTATACAACCTGTAACTGTGGTGGTCACCATTTGGGTAACATTGGTTGGATAGAGCATTTTGCCAAAGAAGGTTATGACGGTATAGTTCACCTTATGCCTTTCGGATGCCTTCCCGAACTTGTTACAAGGAATATGTCCCACAAGCTCAGCGAGCAGTTTGATATACCAATCCTCACAATGTCTATAGATGAGCAGAACGGTGAAGCAAACACCCAGACAAGACTTGAAGCCTTCGTTGACCTTTGTGCCGGCAGAAAACGTTCCAAGCTTGCCAAAGATAAAGACGATGTGGCAAAATCCTTTGCCAATGTGTGATAATTCACGAAAGGATGATAACAATGAGTAAGATATACATAGGCATTGATACGGGTTCCGTAAGTACCAATGTTATTGCAATAGATGAAAATTACGAAGTAATATTTGACAGATATATAAGAACCAAGGGACAGCCCATTAACTCCGTAAAGGAGGGTATGGCAGAACTTAACAAGTTCCTTGCGGATAAAGATTGCGAAGTTGAGGCTATCGGTGTTACCGGAAGCGGCAGACAGATGATAGGTCTTATGGTTGGTGCAGATGTGGTTAAAAACGAAATCACCGCCCACGCCACAGCTACAATTCACTTCCATCCCGAAGCTCATACAATATTTGAAATCGGCGGACAGGACAGTAAAATTATTGTTCTTAAAGACGGCATAGTTACCGACTTTTCCATGAATACCGTTTGTGCCGCAGGTACCGGTTCCTTCCTTGACCATCAGGCGGAAAGACTGGGTGTTGATATCAAGGATTTCGGTGACCATGCACTTACTGCAGAAAACGACGTCCGTATTGCGGGCAGATGTACTGTTTTTGCTGAGTCCGATATGATTGCTAAACAGCAGTACGGCTACTCCAAAGCTGATATAATCAAAGGTCTTTGTGATGCCCTTGTGCGTAACTATTTAAACAACCTTGGCAGAGGTAAGGTTTTAGAGCCTCCCTTTGTATTCCAGGGCGGTGTTGCTGCAAACAAAGGTATAATCAAAGCATTTGAAACTCAGGTTGGCCACGAAATTATCATTCCCAAGTACTTTAACGTAATGGGTGCCATAGGTATGGCTATTATGGCAAGAAACCAGGTTGAACAAAGTTGTGCTTCCTCTAAGTTCAAGGGATTTGACTTCCTTGATTTGGAATTTACTCCCAAGAGCTTTGAGTGTACAGGTTGCTCCAACTCCTGCGAAGTTGTCAAGGTTCTCGTTGACGGCGAGGTTAAGGCAATGTGGGGAGATAAGTGCGGCAAGTGGAGTTCTTCAATATAACAAAAATACAAGGCGTAACCGTTACTCCGACGGTTGCGCCTTTGCGTTTTTTCTGTATTCGTTGGGTGTCATTCCGATAATTTTTTTAAATACTCTTTCAAAGTATATGCGGCTTTCAAATCCTACGGCGTACGCCGCAGTTTCTATGGATACTACCGTGTTTTTTAACAGCTCCTGAGATTTAATTATCCGAATGGTATTTATATAGGTTGTAAGAGTAATTCCCAAATGCTTTTTAAAGCATTTTGCAAGGTAGGTTTTTTGTATATGAAAGTCCTTTGATATACTGTCAAGGGTTATTTTTTCTTCAAAATGAAGTCTTATATGTGCAGCTATTTCGTTCATTTGCGAGCATATTGTACCTATGGGGTATTCTTTCTTTTGAAATTCGGATTTGCTTATTGCACTTTGATAAAGCTTCAAGAGAAGCTCTGCCGTATAGAGCTTTATCTTTTCGTCCTTTGAGTTTTTGTTGTTTGTACTTATTATGTTATTAAGTGTATTTGTTATTTCACTTTTCAGACTGTCGTTAAATTCTGCCACATAAACCGAGCTGAGAACAGCAGACAGCGACGGCATAAAATTTTTCATTGAGTCTGCCAATTCCTTACTTATGGCAATTATTATTTTTGTCTGTGGTTCATCGGAATCGGAAACTGTACGGTGAATTGCCCCCGGGGGAATAATTGCAATACTGTTTTTATATAGTCCGTATGTTTTTGTATTGTTTATTATAAGGGTTCTTTTACCCACCATAATGTAAAGTATTTCGTAATGACCGTGATAATGTGAGGAGTTCATATTGTATTTGTTATTATGGGTAGAACGCATCACGGCAAAGTTTTCGCCTTTTGGAAGTATATCCGTTGT
>CAYXPV010000300.1:0-2891 GCA_964467285.1 uncultured Oscillospiraceae bacterium | reverse complement strand
CACAACGCTTTTAAGCAAATCGTTCATCTGATATGCTGTAGATTCCGAAAATGCTTGATTTTTGGTGGGTTCTTTATTAAGAAGAACCTTACCTTCCATACTGAACACTTTGGTGTAGGTATGAGGTTCAATATACGTTCCGCCGTTAGCAAAGGTGGCATAGGCACCGTTCATTTCCATAAGAGTAACACCGTCTGTAAGACCACCAAGCGCCAAAGAGGGCAAAGTCTTGTCGGAATACTCCTTGTTTCCTGTCACTCTGGATGCTACAAGAGAATCCACGTGAAGTTTGTTCTTCATATAATCAAAGGACTTATCTACCGTGAGTTCTTCCAGCACACGAACTGCCGGTATATTGTACGACCAGGTTACTGCTGTTTTTACGCTAACCTCACCGCGGAATTTTCCACCGGAATTCTTGGGAGTCCATTCACCTATTTTAAGGGGCGAATCATCTACCGTGGTGGAAGGAGTTATAATACCCTGATCTATTGCAGGAGCATAAACAGCTATGGGCTTTATCGACGAACCGGGCTGACGTTTTGTCTGTGTGGCACGGTTTAGTCCACGGTTCAGGTTCTTTTCGCCCCGACCGCCAACAATACCCTTGATTTCACCTGTGGCAGGGTCACTGATAATCATAGCCGCCTGAGGTTGCGTAGTGCCGGCATTCAGATTAAAATTGGAATCGTCCTCAAAATAATCTTCCATAATCTTCTGTATTTCGGGGTTCACGGTACAATATATTTTGAGTCCGCCGTTATATATCATATTGGTAGCAAACTGCTCGGTATATCCCTTTACTACAAGGTCTTTTTGAACTTCCTCAAAAAGCTGGTCAAGAAAATAGGACTGGATTCTGTTTTGCTTAACCTCACCTTGATTTACAGCGATTTTTTCCTTTACGGCAGCATCGTATTCAGCCTTGGTGATATACTCCAATTCCAGCATTTTTTCCAAAACAAGCTTTCTCTTGCGCTCGTTTGCCTCAGGATGGGTTATGGGGTCATATTCCGCAGGAAACTGCGTTATACCGGCAATGCAGGCACACTCCGACAAAGAAAGCTCGGAAACACTCTTGGAAAAATAGATGTTTGACGCGGCCTCTACGCCGTTGGCACCCTGACCGAGATATATTGTGTTGAGATACATCTCCAGAATCTGTTCCTTACTGAGCTTGGTTTCCAAAACCATAGCTCTGGTGATTTCACGAATTTTTCTGGAAGCATCTCTTTCGTTGTCCGCCGTTATGTTTTTAACAAGCTGCTGAGTTATGGTGCTTCCGCCGTAGGAGGAATCGCCCTTGAACATATAGTTGATGGTGGCACCTGCAGTTCGTTTAAGGTCAACACCATGATGTTCATAAAAGCGCTCATCTTCTATGGCAACTATGGCATTTTTCATGTTTTTGGGCATCTTGTCTATGGGCACCCAAACACGGTTTTCAGATGCATTGAACTGAGCATACTGCACCGCTTCGCCGTTCTCGTTGGTATAGTACACCTTTGAAGAAATATTCAGATTCATGGAACTCAAATCATCGCCGAAAGACAAATCGATAACAGAAAATATCCATATACCTATGCCGATTACGGCAATAAGCAGTATAAGGAATATTATCTTGAGAGTTGTAAAAATCCAAGAATACTTAGACTTCTTTCTGCGTCTTTTCTTCTTTTTGGTTGCAGACTTACCTGCCGTGTCAACACCCGGTGTCACGGTTTTGCGAACTTTGGATTCGCCGGAAGCCCTTTGGTTATTACGGTTTCCCTCGCCTGCAAATTCACGATTTAATGAGGATTTTTCTGTTCTCTTTTTTTCGGTTTTTTCGGATTTTGCTTTTTGGCGGGCTCTCACCTTGTCCAAATTATCCATTTTTAATTCCCCGTTTCTTAGAACTCGTTTCGGGTGCATCATTTGGCACCCCTTATTGTAAAAATACTTACAACCATACGGTTGCTTTAAATATAATTTTACTTATAAATCCACCTATACATTATATAGTATAACACACAAATAATAAAATAATGTTACATTTAAATTAAGAATAGCTTAAAATTCTGTGGAAATACTAACAAAAATAACATTGTAAAGGGATTTTTATTTAAATGAAACCAAAAATAGTATTTCTGATATTTTTCTTAATCATTTCGGGAACTGCGCTGTTATACACAGCTCTGTTACCCGATTATTCAGGACATCACCCCATATGGGAACCTGCCGCAAAACCCAACCGCCTGAAAAGCTTTACTAAAAAAAATTCCCCCGCCCAATCGGTAAGTGAAGAAAGCGGGGGTATCGTAAGTTATATTTTGAAGTATGAACCGGACTCCGACAGAGTTATACTGATTACTTGCCACAAAGACGGAAGCAGAATAATATCCGACATAGAATCTATAAAGCCAAATTATCTTGAAGCTGAAGACGTGCGTTTGCTTACAGAGGGAATAGAGCTTGCAGACAAAGAAGCTATGCTGATACTCATAGAGGATTATTCCAGTTAGCACTAAGCTTTCCGAGGGCTTTTTTCTCTATTCTGGACACATAGGAACGCGATATACCCATAAGTGAAGCTATTTCCTTTTGTGTGAGCACTCGCCTTCCGCCAAGACCGTACCTGAGTTCAATAATTTCCCGTTCACGTTTGGTAAGCAGGGAGCCTATTTTACCGTAAAGTTCTTTTACCTGTAATTTATTTTCCACTTCGCAGAATATATCCTCTTCTTCACTGCTGAGCTTATCCATGAGGGATATTTCTTTGCCGTCGGCATCCTTGCCCACAGGGTCCTGGAGAAGAACCTCGTTCTGTCTTTTTTTGCTTTGGCGCATACTCATAAGAATTTCATTTGCTATCCTCACATAAAGGTAACATTTTTTCATCTTGTGTATCC
>CAYXPV010000299.1:0-2895 GCA_964467285.1 uncultured Oscillospiraceae bacterium | reverse complement strand
GCAGATGTTGTAGGTTTTGTCATGGAATACATAAAATACATATTTCTCTGAGGATCATAATTACCTGCCTGATGATCAAAAACAACCTCTCCCTTATGTATTACTCTGCACTCGCAAACAGGAAGGCCGTCAACATTACATATTTTATCAAGATAGTCTTTCAAAGGTTGAAAATTCATATAAGTCACTCCAAATCAATAATAAATATTATATATATTAAAACACAATTAATATATTTTTTCAAGCAAAAAAGACAATTTTATAGTTTCCATTCGATTTCTCCCATCAAAAGGTCATGTCCTCCTTGTTCGCTTTCAGGTGGTAAAGTCATATAATCTCCATACATATCCGTAAGATATTCGTGATACTTAGAAGGCACCGGATACGACTCACCCTCAAATTCAAGCATTTTTTTATCTCCTTCAATTAGTGCTCTTTTAACACATTTAACACCTTTGCACAAAACAACCACATATTTAGAATTGTTACTGTGAAGAGAAAGTATGCCCAAACTCGCTTTAACAAAGAAACGTCTTATACATATGGGTATTTTTTCCAGTAGTCTAGTAAAGAAGCCATGACCTTCTTCATATTGTGTCATTCCCGCAAAATTCATCTTTCTCGCCAGTTTAAAAAAACCAAATTCCAGACTTCTTAAAAAAGAGAAAGAACTGCAAGGATAATACGGAAAAACATCAATACAAATACCCCAGTTTATTGGCAATTCCTTATATCTGTAAGGTCGCGATAAAGTTTCTTTATCACGAATCTTAGCCCAGGTTAAAGGATTATACTTTTCATTTGAAAAGTGTGTCATAATATATCTTTCGTTACCAAGTTCGGGATAAATTTTTAAAAGTTTTTTAAAATCACGGTGATCAATTATAAGATCAATATCATCATCCCAAGGAATAAATCCTTTATGTCTTGTTGCACCAATGAGAGTGCCTTGGGCAAGATAATAGTTTATATCATTTTCAGTACATACCCTGTTTAAATCATCCAATATATTCTTTTCACAAAGCTGAATATCTCGTTTATTTAAACTCATATCTTCTTTCCTTTCTTAACGAATCTGCCCAAAAGGCTCTTAAATTCCGAACTTCTGCCGTAAAATACCAAAAGCATCACAAGGAATATGCCACAAGCAACAAATCCCGATATCAGCAATCCTAAAATACCGTCGACGGCAATATACTCCGAGGCGAAATAAGAAGCAAAACAGCCCAATGCCGCAACAATTAAATATTTTATATAATTAATTGTATATCTCACAACCGAAGCATCAAGCGCGTACTTATGTACGGCATATGTTTCCCACCATATACAAACCGAAACCATTGAAACAGTTGTGCCAAAGAGCACACCGTATATACCCATTTTCAGCACTACAAGGAAAACAAGTGAAACAATTAAGTTGACAATTACCTCACCTACCGCTTTTGCTCTTAGTTTGTTAAACAATCCGGCGACCTCAATTACAATAACATTAGGCTGACGCATTCCCATCAAAAAGAAATTAAGTATTACAACAAAGGTAACCGCAGGATCAAGAACCCACTCCTTACCTGCCCATAATTCAATAAAACGTTCAAGGCATGCGGAAAATCCAACAGAAATAAAAAAGTAAAAAACAAAGGTTGCAAATACAAATTCATTATAGACCTTATATTTCAATTCTTTGTCATCCTGTACCATCAGATTTCCCATACTACCCATTACGGATTGGATTACATTATACACAAGTCTGGAAACAATGCTTACAACCATAGAATAGTTGCTGTATATACCCATTAAAGTAAGCTTGGCATAAGATATCATCAAATTATCTGTTCCTGTTACAAGCTTGGCTCCGATTTTCTGATACATAAGGGAAACTACACTTTTAATTAGTTGCTTTTTATCCTCGGGGAGTAATTTTTCTTTCTTATACTTATTTACAAAAGGATATTTCTTGTTACATATGTATCCGATTACCACATTTCCTGCGCAATTGCAAAGAATATTTATTACGATATAAGCAATAAAACTCTTATAAATTACCAGCACAGCAATCTGCAAGAAATATTTAATTACAGCAAAGCATTCCTCGGAAAGTGTGTTGATATAATTCTGCTGATATGCACTGAGAAGGGTTCTCTTATATGAAAACAAATAGCTCAACACCGTGTTCAAGAGAAACAAAAGATATATTACATTCAAATTTGCAACATTAGCAGCTTCTCTTGTAAAAAACTTCATAAACGGAATAAGTACAGGTCCGAGTAAAGCCGTAAGTATTGCCATACCGTGATATACTTTACGATAAAACGTCATAAGACTTCCTATTCGTTTTTCATCACCTTCATCAATGGGCTTGTACAGGGCAAACGTAACCGAAGTCCCTATACCAAGTTCAGTCATAGACAAAAGCATAAGAATACTTTCTATAACTGAATTAACTCCAAGATACTCCTGTCCGAGATGTTTAACAAAAAACCAACGAACAACCATACCCAAGAGCATTGTAATAATTTGCCCTACAAAAGCAAAAGCACTGTTTCGAACGGAATTATAAAAACGCATTTAGTCACCTTAATCCTCAATTGTTTTAATAAAACTTATAAAATGTTCCGTCAAATCCTCATCGAAGGAACCGCACACACCCTCGGAAATCATAGAAATAACCTTTTCACGCGGAAGCCCATCACGGTAAACCCTGTCATAATAAAGAGCATCAAATACATCACATATGGAAACTATTTTAACATACAAAGGAATATCCGTAAGTCCGCCATAACCGGAGCCATCTATTCTTTCGTGATGATATCTGCATATATTGGTAATTATTTCATATTCATCATCTTCAAGCTCATCTTTAACTATTTCGTAACTCAACTCGGCATGCTCTTCCAT
>CAYXPV010000298.1:0-2896 GCA_964467285.1 uncultured Oscillospiraceae bacterium | reverse complement strand
ATCCAGCACAGGATCCTGCTGCGTTTGCACCTCAGGCAGATGTTCCTCCTGCTCCGGAAGCGTATGCTCCTGCAGATTCCTATACTGCTCCTGTAGATCCCTACGCTGCTCCTGTAAATCCCTACGCTGCTCCCGTAGATCCCTATGCTGCTCCAGCAGATGTTTATGCTCCTGCAGATCCTTACGCTGCCACATACGGCGGTTTTGAGCCTCCCGCACCTCCCAAGCCATTCTTATCCAAGAAGCTTATCCTTATAGGTGCTGCTGCGCTTACTGCAATTATTCTTTTAATAATAGTTATCTTCATGTCGTGTTCCGGAAGCAGCGATGAACCGGTTAATCTCTTCAATGATGACGGCTTGATAGTATATGGTGAAAGAGATTCCGACGGTGATATGGAATACGGTATACTCGACGAAGACGGTGAAATCATACTTGAAGCTCAGTATCACAGCCTTGAACTTTTGGGTAACGGCCTCGCCAAAGCCGGCGAATATGATGAAGAAGAATATTCCTCCCTCTATGCTCTCATAAATATAGAAGGCGAAGAACTTACCGGCTATGACTACGGTTTTATGGGTTCACTTACCGATGACGGTCTTATTCTCGTAGGCATGTACGACGACGGTGACAGCTCCTACGGATTTATCAATGAAGACGGTGAAGAAATAATTCCCCTTGATTTTGATGATGCACATTCCTTCTCTGATGGTTTGGCTGCAGCTTACGAAGACGGCGAATGGGGCTTTATAGATACCGACGGAGAATGGGTTATAGAACCCCAGTTTGATAGCGTTTCTTCCTTTGAAGACGGTATGTGCTCAGTTGGTAACGGCAGCAGAATGGGCTTCATAGATGACGACGGCGAATGGATTTTCAGAAATAAATATGACGATATGGATTATTATTTCATCGATGGCCTTTGCAAAGCAAGAGAAGACGGCGAATGGGGCTATATTGACACAGACGGTGAATGGGTTATAGAACCCAGATACGAATATGCCGGAAACTTCACAAAAGAAGGTCTTGCTCGTGTAAGTGTGGATGGTGACTCTTATGGCTTCATCAACACAAAAGGCGAAATGGTTATTGATGACAGATTCGATTCTGCTTATGATTTCTCCGAAGGTCTTGCTTGTGTAAGAAAAGAAGGCGACGACTTGTACGGATACATTGACGATGACGGTGAATGGGTTATAGAGCCTATGTACTATTCCGCATCCGACTTCAGCAATGGTCTTGCGCGTGTACAGGAAAAATCCGGCGACAACTACGGTTATATCAACGATGATGGTGAATGGATTATTGAAGATGAATACAAAAATGCATCTATCTTCTTTGATGACGGATATGCACTTGTATGCATAGGTGATAAAAACTCAAATGAGAATGACGAATGGTTTGTTATAGATACAGACTGCGAACCCATTTGGGAGGATCTCACATTTGATTCCTTATTTGGTTTGTACAATTATTAATAAAAATTGAATCCGGAACCGCAAAGCTTTGACTTTGCGGTTCCGTTTTTTGTGTTGACTTTTATTTTGCAAAAGTGTACAATATGATGTATATACAAAAATAATGACACGAGGAATAATAATATGTTGCGAACTCCCGGAATAAACAAAAAAAGAGTCCTTACCGTACTGATAGGCGGCATGCTTATTTTTTCGGTAATTTCAATTGTAATTGTCTTTTTTCAAAACTACCTGCAGACTTCTTCTCCATTGAAACCCAATATGTTCAGAAACGACACAATGGTGTACGGGGTAATTTCCGAAAGCGGAACCACCAAATACGGTTTAATTGACACAGAAGGTAATGTGGTACTTGAAGCCAAATACGAAGCAGCCTTTCCTATTGGAGAAAAGCTTGTCGGAATTATGCAAACCCGTAACGGTGTGAAAAAATACGGAATAGTAAACCGCAATGGAAAAGAAATTACAAAATGCAGCTATGATGCCATAAGATTTTACAGCGGACAGCTTATTGCTTTGTGCGAAAACGGCAAGTGGGGATATGCAGACACTAACGGCAAGTGGGTAATAAAGCCTCAATACGACAACGTACGCAATTTTTCCGAAGGTGTTGCAAGCGTTTCCAAAGACGGCAACTGGTTCTTTATAGACAAAAAGGGTAAAAAACTTTCCAAAGATTTTGAAGATGCAAGAAACCTCAAAAACGGCGTCGCCGGCGTAAAGCAAAAAGGCAAGTGGGGATTTGTTGATATGAACTTCAACTGGATTCTCAAGCCCAAATACGACGAAGTACGTGACCTGGAAAATACTCTCATTGCCTTTTGCAAGGATGGCAAGTGGGGCTTTTTAAGCGGTGACCTTAAAGAAGCTATTGCACCAAAGTACAAATCAGTAAAGTCCTTCTGCAACGGAATTGCTGTTGTGGAAGACCAAAACGGAAAATTCGGATATATTAACACCGAAGGTGAAGAATTTATAAAGCCTCAATTTGCCGGTGCCAAAGACTTCTCTTCTTCCAACAGAGCACCCGTTCAAAAGGAGGAAGACGGACTTTGGGGATATATAAACTCTGCAGGCGAATTTGAGATAAAGGCTCAATTTAAAGATGCAGGTGTATTTACGGACAACATTGCTCCCGTTTCCAAAGACGGTAAAGTTTACTCCTATATAAACATAAAAGGAGAATCCATCATTAAGGAAGACTATGCTTACACATCGGAGTATTACCAAGACGAGTATGCTTTGATTCAGACTCTTGACGGTAAATGGTTTGTAATTGACACCAGCGGCAACAAACCCTTCGGCGATAAAAAGTATGATATACTTATCCCCGGTTCAGACGGAAGCTGGTTTAAAAAGTAATCCTTACAGTAAAATGAGGTATCGCACCGATACCTCATTTCAGACTGTCGAAAAAG
>CAYXPV010000297.1:0-2907 GCA_964467285.1 uncultured Oscillospiraceae bacterium | reverse complement strand
AAACCTGTCCGTAGTCAATAAAAACCGTAAAAGAATAACTTTTGAATAACTTTTGAGCATTATCTATAAAAAAATTTAAAAAAGTTAATAAAAAACTATTGACAAATATAAATTCCTGTGGTATTATAAAGCCAGAGAAAAGGAAAGGCTAAAAATAAAAACAAAAATACAGCCGCCTTTACCTCTTAGAAATAGGAAAGTAATTACAGAAAGGGGTCGATTCCAGTGAACAGTGAACCGCAGCACGAAATCGGCCGTTTTGTGAAATAAAACCTCCAAAACGGCTTCATCGGTTACGAAGGGAGTCGCTTGTATGAAGAGAGTGGTAATGATCAGAGCAGTAATCGTACCTTCAAAAGAATAGAAAGAGAGGTACGGTCCAATGTTCTAAATAGCCCTTGTTCCCTATAGGAACGCAACGTACGAAGAGGCCTGAAGAACAAAATAAAACAAAAAGTAAAAACAAAAGCACTTGCCGCAAGGCAAGTGCTTTTTGTGTTGTATAAAACCATCGCCCACCGGGTATCCGGCGGGCGTTTTTTATTCTCCTTTATATTTGCGGCGTGTGGCCAGGCCACCACGAATATGCCGCTCGCTTTTATTTTGGTCCAGCACCAGTTTTACCTCCCGATACAACCCCGGGTGACTTAAGCGCAGGCGCTCGGTTACGTCTTTATGTACGGTGGATTTACTAACGCCGAATTTGCCGGCAGTGGTGCGAACGGTGGCCTTGTGCTCTGCAATGTACTCCCCCAACACGACCGCCCGCTCTTTGGTGATCTCTTTCATACCATCAACTCCTAAACGGACTATTGTATTGTATGAAATTTTTCTGCAAAGTATGTTTGCCCACCAAAGATTTTGCATAAAAACACCCCGCAGATCTCTCTGCAGGGTGTTTTGGGAATTTACTTAGTTCTCTTGGGCCTCTTTCTTTTTGCCGGACAGGGTAACGCCAAACAGAGCGCCACCGCTGACGAACAGGAGAGCCATCAAAAGAGCGAAGTTGGCGTTGTCGCCGGTCTTGGGATGTTCTCTGTCATCCGACTCCAGACCCGGATCCGGGTTGGGCGCGGTATACTTGTTGGTAAAACTTACGCCGTTTACGCTTTGGGTGCCCTTAGCGTAGGTGTACTCTACCTTAAAGGTGCCGTCTAAATTATCGATTACAATGGCCTTTACGGTGTAGACCGCGGTGTCGTAGGTAATACCATTGGCATTGCCCTGCACCTCGCGCACGGTATAAACGTACTCGCCGGCTGCATCTACCGCAATGCCGGTAAAGGCGAAGCCGCCGCCCAGAGCGTTTTTAACGGTCTCCAACTTTTGGTTGTTGCTGTCGTACAGTTCAAAGGAGAACTCCTCCGCCGCCAGGGCACGGCCCTCTAAGACCTTGGTACCCGAGATCTCGATATGGGTGGTTGCGGCTTTATAGGTGTTGTTGAATCGTACGGTGTCGGCCAGTTCGCCAACCATGGCGTGGCCGTTGACCTTTAAGGTGGCAACCAATTGACCGTTCAGGTCGTCGGTCACTTCTACCTCCACCTTGTACTCGGCACGGTCGGCGGTAATGCCCTTCTCGTCCAGTTCGTCCTCGATGATCACGTAGTAATATTTGCCCACGGTATCAAAATTCTCGGGAACGAAAGCGATACGGCCGGTGCCATCGGGTTGCAGAGCCAGCACTACGTCGTCTTGCACCAGGGTGTTCTGGTCGTAGGCGTAGGTGTCGTCGGTCTTGTGCAGGTCGAATTTGAACTCGCCGTCTACCAACTCTCTACCGGTGAGGGTCTTGGTGGCGGTAAAGGCCACCTGAACGGCTGCAGGTACGTAGGTGTTGTTAAAGACGATCCGGCCACCTGCGGTGATGTTCTCGTAAGTGGTCACCTCGGTCAGCACGCCGCCCACCTCTTGCTTGGAAACAGTGCCTTTGTGCAGTTGCTTATCGACAATGGACAGCACACCGTACTCGTCTTGCACCACTTCTAAACGAACGTGGTAGGAAGAAGTGTCGTAGGTCACGCCATTGGCATCGCCTAAGGTCTCCACGATCTTAAAGTGGTAGATGCCGGCGGCATACAGGGTAATGGCAGGGAACTTAAACTCGCCATTTGCAGCGTTTGTCACGCTTTCGCCGATCTGTTTGCCGTTGGCGGCGTTTATCAGACGGAATTCAAACTCGCCGGGCAGCATCGGGCGACCGGTCAATGCTTTTTGGCCGCCGAAATCAGCGTAAATATCGTAAGAAATGGGGGTGGGAACAAATCCGTTGCGGAAAACGATCTCACCGGAGGCTAAACCGTTTTTGCTTAACGCCACCGCGGCCGAAAGCAGGCCTTGAGAGTTATCGGTGACGGTAACGGTAATGGTGTAGACCGATTCGTCGTAATCGTAATTGGAAATACCGCCGTTTTGCTCGGTCATCTCGTACACGTAGGTGCCGGCTTTGGCAAAGGTGATCTTACCAAAGGCAAAGTTGCCGTTTTGGTCGTTTTTCGCCGTCAGCGAAGCCGGAACGGGGGCGCCGGGGGTTTGTGGCCGGAGCGCAAAAGTAAACTCGTTTGCCTGCATATCCTTGCCGGTAAGGAGTTTGGTGCCCTGCAGAGTCACCTGGGCGTCGGTGGCATCGTAAACGTTGGTAAACACGATGTTTTCTACGTTGGCGGTGCCGTTGTGGATGGTGGCGGTGGCGGTGATGGTCTGGTCGCCGTTGTCAGCTACCTGAACGGTAACGGTGTAAACGGTTTCGTCGTAGTCAAAGCCGCCGATGTGGTTGTTGACCTCGGTAACGGTGTACTCGTAGGTATTGCCCTTATGGGCGTCGCCGAATTCGATGGCCGGGAAGACAAAGGAGCCGCCCTGCGCGTTTTGCACCTGGGTAACCGCCGGCAGGGGAGCGTTGGCGGT
>CAYXPV010000296.1:0-2912 GCA_964467285.1 uncultured Oscillospiraceae bacterium | reverse complement strand
TGGACTCTGCTCGGCTTCCCACGGTTCCGGTCGCCAAGGGCGGCACCGGTGCAACAGAAGCAGCAGCGGCCAGGAGCAATCTGGGCACAGACGACGCCGGGAACCTGTCGAAGGGAACGCTGGACTCTGAGCGGCTTCCCACAGTGCCGATCACCAGGGGCGGCACCGAAGCTACTGATGGGGCTACCGGCCTGAAGAATCTGTTTGCCGCCGGTGCGACGATTCTCAGCTCCTATCAGTACGGCGACACACTGCCCACTGAGGCGACTGCCGGCAGGCTGTTTTTTAAGAAGGTGACCTGATGGCTATAACACCCAGTGCGCTGGCTGCCTATTCCGGCGGCGCCGCAATATCCACTGCAAGTGCGGTTGCAGGCTATTCCAGCGGAAACCGCGTTGTGCGGTATACCTTCAAGTCTCCATCCACAGGTGCCAGCGCGGTGTCGATCACCTGCACCGGTGCATCATCCGGCGACGGAGGCTGGCCCAGCCTGAGATTTTACATCACGGAAAGCTCCACCAGCCACAAGAACGCCGGCTCCGGCAGTACCTACACCGGAACGCTCACAAAGGGCACCACATCCGGCGGCAGCAACAAGTATTCCGGCTCTGCCAACATTATCCTGCAGCCCAATACCACCTATTACCTTTGGATCTTCCCGGCGACCACGACCTATGCCTGGTGCTACTGGAATACGACGCTCAGCAACGCAACGATTACCACATCCGGCAGTGCCGGTCTGGTGTACATCGGCAATGAAGCATACCAGGCATATGTTGGAAACGGGGAAAGCTGGGATGTGTATATGCCCTATATCGGCAACGGCACCGGCTTTGACCTGTGCAGTTAGGAGGTAACAAGCAATGAAAATGATGCAGGGTGATTCCTACCCGGTATTCATCGACCTGAAGCAGGACGGCGTGACCCTGACGCCGGATATGATCGATGACTTGGAGGTCTGCGTGGGCGAGAACCTGCGCAAGACTTACTCCGGCGGCGGTGTGGCCTTCGACACCGGCACGCAGATGTGGTACATCCGGCCGACCCAGCAGGAGACGCTGGACCTCCCGGAGGATTCCTATACAGTGATCGTCCGGGTCAAGTACAAGAACCAGCCAGCGGATGTGAAGGGTATTTCGGTGGGCCGGATCACGATCCGGGACACCCACAGTGAGGAGGTTTTGTAAAAATGGCAAACAGCAATAATGGGCTCTCCGGCAACCTTCCCGGAACGCTGATCTTCGGGGTACCGGGAAAGGACGGCGCGACGTTTACTCCCTCTGTGGACGATTCCGGCAATCTGTCCTGGAGCAACGACGGCGGTCTGGAGAATCCCGAAACCAAGAATATCAGAGGCCCCCAGGGTGCCACAGGCCAGCAGGGTCCGGAGGGACCCGAGGGGCCCCAGGGCGAACAAGGGGAACCGGGTGAAGACGGAGGATTTTATACTCCAAGCGCAGAGCTTTATTCCACCGGTGTTATGAAGATCACATGGAATGCGTCCAAAACTTCCATGGCCGGGCTGCCACCAAAATATATCCAGCTGCCTGAAGGTAAATCCGCCTATGAATACGCGGTGGAAAGCGGCTATGAGG
Organism: uncultured Oscillospiraceae bacterium; assembly: GCA_964467285.1. Classification (GTDB taxonomy): domain Bacteria; phylum Bacillota; class Clostridia; order UMGS1810; family UMGS1810; genus RGIG8748. The sequence goes on along the minus strand of CAYXPV010000296.1, from coordinate 1,317 downwards.
GCACGGAGGAAGAGTTTGCAGAGCTGATGAATCGTTCCGGTGAAGCTGTCCGGTACACGGCGCAGGAGCTGACCGATGAGCAGAAAGCCCAGGCGAGGGAGAATATTGGGGCCGCTGCCGCCGATGACGAATCCATTTCTGGCACGCTGGATGTAGACATTAATGTCGGCGCTGTTGCTTACCACCCCACAAGCGAAGCCGGTAAACAGTTCGGTTATTATTGGGAATCTGGGTACACCCGAGCTTGTCTCAACCCTTTAGCTCTTTACATGGAAAAGGGAGCTACCTATAGGGTTAGTCTGACTGACTATTCTAACTACAAGGTGTTTTTCCACGTATACCGACCTTCTCTTTCCGGCGTGGACTTTTCTTACGCGCCGAACGGTAGTATAGTTTGGTTTCCGGGAGAATATGAACGCCTGATCGATACTGGGTGGCTCACCAATGATTACTCCTACACGCCGGACGAGGAGAACTTAATCCTGTATGTTGTGTTCGCAAGAAAGGATGAAGGTGCCATCACTGAGGACGATTTGCTGGCACTCAAAGAGCTGTTTTCTTTGGAGTATACCAGCCACGGAACTGACTATGTTCCCGCAAATATGGGGAGCGACAACGGTAACCGCTACCTTGTCACTGACGAGTATGGAAACGTTGTTGTCGGTGATCTCGTTGACGGAGAAAGTGATGTTCCTACCTACTGGACGGAGTATCTCGAAGCGAAGCTCCCGGAAATCCGGGCGAAGGTCGTTGAGGGCGGTGTAAGTGCCGATGCTTTTATGTATTTTGCCGACCACCATATCGGCTGTATGCAGTACTTGAACAATGCCAACAATACAAAGCACATTATTGATTTTGTGCGTGAGCATACGCCCATCCAGAAGGCTTTCCACGGCGGCGATATTCTGAATACTACGGCAAACCAGACCCACGACCATGTTATGAACTGGCTGTGGGTGTTCCACGATGATTATATCCGTGGTCGGGGCGTATATCCTGTGATTGGCAACCATGAGATTTCCACTCAATACGATACAAGCGGAAATCACATCTCGTTTGATGAAGCCTATTCCATACTGTTCCGAGATGCAGAAAAGACCGCCAACACCGGGAAGAAGTTGTACTATTTCGTGGATAACCCCTCCCAGAAAATCCGTTATATCGTGCTTGACACCGAGAGCGAAACCATCGGCGGCAACACGGCTCAGTTGCAGTGGTTTATCGACACTCTGGCGGCACTTGACGAGGACTGGACGGCGGTCATGATGGCACACAATTTCTCCGATGTGACGGCGTACGACAACCCCACCAATCCCA
>CAYXPV010000295.1:0-2913 GCA_964467285.1 uncultured Oscillospiraceae bacterium | reverse complement strand
CTATGACCATGAATTTGATATGTACTTTCGTCTGTGTTTAAATGCCAAGATTTATACAAAGTCTCTACATCTTCATATTTACCTACACCTTTAATCATTTCTTCGGTTGATACAAATACATTTGGAACGCAAGGTAAACCACCATGTGTAACTAAATATTTTTTATCACCTAATTTAAAATATGTAAATTGTGCAAATTTTCTACAAATTTGTCTTAATTCACCTTTATCAATACACTCAATTTGAGGTGCAGTTTCTTTTTTAAACACTGTACTTCTGATATTTTGATTATACATATCGTTTAATACAGATTTACCTAAATATTTTCTAATAATCTTTTTTTCACTATCCTCTGGTGCAAATTCAGTATAATCTTTACTGCACCATTTACGTAAACTATTTTCATGATTACCTTCAAGAAACATAAAATTAGGTAGTTCACGGTGATTAGAAATAAAGTCTAATACTTCTTTGTTTTGTATACCTCTATCAATATAGTCACCCACAAAAATATACTCTGTGTCTTCTTGCACAGGATTTTGTTCAAAATATTGTTTTAAAGGCTCATAACAACCATGTATATCACCAAAAATTACAGCTTTTGAATATTTACCATTTAAATCATACAATAGATTTTCTTGTAAAATTTCAACTGCATTTTCATGAGGTAAAACTTTAAATTTATTACTAATTTCTTTAAATACACCGTCTTTCTCAGCTTCAAAAACTGCATACATTTTACGTATAACTTCTTCTGGTACACGTTTATATTCGTCACGTAAACTGTTTCTTTCTAAACATGTTTTCAATGGTACATTTGTAAAATCTACAATGTATGCTCTATATCTATATTCATCAATTAGTTTTTTATATCTGCTAAGTAGTTCAGAACGGTAGTGTGTACCATTAATAACTACAAATTCACCACGTTGCATACGTTGTTCTAGAAGTTTAAATAATTCAGTCCAAACTACACCATCATTTTTTTGTGTAATAGATAATTTACCGTCAATATTTAAAACAGGAGATTGAAGTTGTAGTCTAATATCGTCTGCTGTTAAAGTATATGGTCTTAAATTATTTTGGTCTACCCAATAATCCTTGCCAGAAGCAGGTGTACCACGTAATAATAATAAAGTTCTCATAATATTTACCTCTTTCTATATAGAAAGTATAACACATGTTTTATATAAAGTCAAGAAAAGTGGTCGTATTAACGACCACCGAAATCAACTTGGAGAGTTGAGGATAGAATTTAGTTTGTAAAATTATAATCATATTTAATCTTTTCTTGGTATATTTTTTGTGGTGTAGGTTGTTCAACTCTTTTAATCAATGTTGGTGCAATTAAAGTTATTATAACAATCCATATTATTAAACTTATAAGTATTTCTGCTATGGTATATGCTTTTTTCATATTATACTCCATATTTTATATATTCGCAAGTTAAAGGATTTGAACCTCTACCAACGGTTTTGGAGACCGTCATGCTAACCGTTAACACCAAACTTGCATAAAGGGTGTATTGTACACCCTGTTATTTTAAGTTTACAAATGGAACTGAATTTCCCATCATATATTCTGGTAATTTACCATCCCATTTTTGTACTGCTTCGTATTCTACAAGATTTTTATTTTGTGTTAAAGCGTTTGCTCTAATTGCCATAGATTTAGCTTCTGCTTCTGCACTAATAACTTTTTGACGTGCTTCTTCTTGTACCTGCACTGTTTTATTCTTAGCTTTTAACGCCTCTTGTTCTGCTACTGTTTTAGCTTCTACAGCTTTTTCAAAACTATCACTATAATCAATATCTGTAATATTAAAATCTGTTACACTAATATAATTATCATCTAATTGCTCTTGTAATTTTAAAAGTATATCAGAAGTAGCTTTAGCTCTATTTGCAATTAAATCTGTAGCTTGCCAACCGCCAATTACATTTTTAACTACACCTTCAACTGTAGGAATTAAAATTGTATCTTTATAATTTTTACCAACTTCTTTATACATTTTATGAGTATTTTCTGGTTGTAAATTATAGTTGATAACATAAGTTAACCTAGCTTGCTGTATATCTCTGGTAAATACCGTTGTAGCTATATTAGATTTTTGTGTTTTAACATCCATTTTATGAATTTTAGAAATAAACGGCATTACAAAATGTACACCCTCTGTAAAACTTTGTGGTGAAACTTTACCTAACGTAACCTTTACGCCACGTTCACCTACGCCCACTATAGCCAAAGGATTACAAAAAATAAATCCTATAATAATTAATAGTAATAAAACCCCAAATACACCAGCTTTTTCTTCATTTGTCATGTTTAAAACTCCCTTCGTTTAATTTAATCCACTTATACACATTGTGATATATATAGCTAATACTAGAAATAAAAAGTTAACAAACCATTTAAAAATTTGTTTACCATATTTTTCATAAATATTAATGTTTAACATACATCCAGTTAACATTAAAATTATATTTACTATTAAAGCTATCAAAATTACTACACGAACTATTAACATTTCACCTTCCTTTAATGCTAAAGGTATAAGTTATTAGAGATTTTATCACGACTTTACGTACACCACTTATACCTTTTACCATTGCATTACCCTCAAAGTATAACACACCTCAACTATAAAGTCAAGATGTGTTACTCTGCACGAGGTACAAATAAGAAAGGAATTAACGATACTAACGATTATGAAAAGTAAACAAAATTATGTAATTTTATATCTTCTTTTTTAATATCTAAGTTTAATGCTTTTAACTCATTATATACTTCATCTATTAATAAACTTAATAAATCTGGTGTAATTTCTGTAGAATATATTTCATCAATGTATTCACTTTTTTGTAATACTTTACCTATAATTGAATATTCACCACACATGCCGTCAGTTAAAC
>CAYXPV010000294.1:0-2918 GCA_964467285.1 uncultured Oscillospiraceae bacterium | reverse complement strand
GAAGAAGAACCCGATTTTTGCCTAACGCAAAGTCGGGTTCTTCGACAGTCTGAGAAGCCCGGACTTATAGTCCGGACTTCGTGAGTTTTGAAAAGTCTTGCGATTTTGTACTGATTTGCGGTAGGCTATCAGCCAAATACCGACATTGTCAGCACAATGGCAAAGGCATTGAGCCCAATTGTTATAAAGGAAAGGATTCTTCCTATAAGGGGCATCTTGGATTCATTTCCTCTGCTCCGTGCGGCAGAAGCCAAGCACAAAGATGCTATGGCTGAGGCTATTGCCGTGATGATAACAGAGATTATAGATGTTATTGCATCAGTCGCAGGGGACATACCACCGTAGTAGTAGGGGTTAGAGTAATAGTTGCTGTAAGAATTTACTGCTTCGCTCAGCATGAGAATTAAAAACAATGTGACAACCGAGGTTGCAATTGCTTCAATACCGAGTACCATACTTATAATTCCCTGAACCTTACCGCCGGATGCAGGTTTGTTGTAAGGTGAACCATAGCTTACGGGGGTAGGGTACATATTTCTGTCCCGGTTGTAATCAGACCATGAGGGCTTGGGTGAACCGGATGACTGACCGGTATAGGCGTTGTCGGGTATTTGTTCTATTTCCGTACCGTTGCATCTGCTGCACACGCCTGTATACTCTGATGAAAGATTACTGCAAATTTTACATCTGTACATAATTGTTCTCCTGTGAAAAATGTTTTAAATTGCCTTTTTGAGATGGCATTAATAAGACATAGGGAAGATGGAAAGGAAAGCAATAACAGCAGCACATATCCATGCAACAAGACCTACGATTTTGCCTGTTTTGCTGATACCGCTTACAAAACCGCTTTCTTCAGCACCGCCGGAAAGATTTCTGCCTACTATACCCAAAGGCAAAGCAAACATAAGTGCGAAAATAAATCCGGATGTACCGGCGTCATTAGCAGAATGGGAACTATAGAAATTCATTTCATCAAAACCTACAGCCATACAGCAGAATGCTATGAATGCAAATGCTGCACCGGCAATAGAGAGTGCCATACCCACAATACCTTTTACTTTGTTACCGCCGGAAGGTGCAGCTTCGGGCGAAGCAGCATAGGGTGTGGGAGCTTCATAACCGGGATTACCGTACGCAGGACCGCTAACGGGAGCATTGTACGCAGGACCGCTGACGGGAGCATTGTACGCAGGATTGCTTACGGGAGCGTTGTATGCAGGGGCAACTACAGGGGTAGAAGCCGGATCTGCGTATGCAGGTGTAGCTGCTGCAGGATTGTTGGGTACTGCAGAGATGGGTGCGTCAGCTACTTCTTCAAGTACGTTGCTTCCGCATTTTGTACAGAAGTTGGAGTACACGGGGTAGGTCTGACCACAATTTTTACAAACAAACATTTAAAAAACCTCCTTAACACAATGTGTTAATTAATATATATAATTTATCCCCTTTCTGAGGACTAATTAATTAAGAAGCAAGAGTCATAAGCATAAGAAATGCTTCTGTAGCAAAGGTGTACATGCCTATCGTGCCCGTAACCTTTGCGGCTTTGCTCACGCCGCCGTTGAATCCGTACTGTCTTGCTTTGTTGGCAAGTACAATCCCTATGATTGAAGGTGGTGCCAAAACAGCAAGCATAATCAAAGATGCAAAAGCCATTACCTCGTCTTCGAAGCTTGCCAGGCAAAACAATGACATATATATGGCGTAGAATAAACCTATAATACTGAGTACAAGACCTATAATGCCGCTGACGATTGAACCTGCATCACGCTTCTTTGCCGGGGGATTGTAAGCGTAGCCGCCTACGGTTTCGGCAGGGAGCAAAGGAACGGTAGGTGTATGTACACAGGTGTCTGTTACGGGTATGTGTACGGTACGTACGGGTGTGGGCTCGCTTACGGGAGTTTCCGATGCAACGGTTTCTTCCGGAATATTGTCTTTTGCATCAGAAACTTCAACGGGAATTTCCTTGCTTAAGTCAATGTCCTCTACAGCAAATTCTTTAAGAGCAGGGCGTATTTCCTTACCGCAGAAATTACAGTATGCAGGACGGGAATCAATGATATTTCTGCATGAAGTACAGAAACCCGGAATGTAGGTGATTTCGTTTTTACAATGCTGACATATTACGGGCGTGTTAACTATAACGGAACCGCAATTTTTACAAAAACTCATATAAGCACCTCCAAAACATACATATTATAACATATTTTATCATAAAAAGAAGTATTCTTCAAGCCTTTAACATAAAAAAATCAAAAAATATCGCGTTTTGTAAGGCGTAGAAAAATACTTTCAAAAAAAAGAAAAAATATTTAAATTTGGTGTTTACAAATATTTGAAAGTGTGTTATTATATAACATAAGAAATAATCACAGGGTGTTTTGCGCTCTGTTAAAAGTGGTATTTTAAACGACACATCTTCGTTTAAACAAGAAGGAGGAAATTTACAGATGAATAAGTTTTTTAGTGATCCTAAGGTTATTACCAGCTTTGCGTGCGGCTTGGTTATGCTTGCAATAATCGCATTGATGTTTGTTCCTTTCTGGAGCTACACAGGTACTAACGATGAAACATTTGAACCCGAAGAGAGAGTTACTTCCATTAACGGTTACTTATGGTTCCCTTCAGATCATTCAGAGCTCGAAGATGCTTTTAACGAATATGAAGAGGGCGGTCTTAACAGTCTTTATGAAATAAGTCCCCTTAACTATGATGAGGACGGTTACCTTCAGGATGTTGATGCCAACAAGATTGCATTCCCTATCGGATTCCAGATTTTGTTCGGTGCTTTCGGTATAGTTGTTTGCATTTGGAAACCTAAGACAACTGCAATTGCATTTCTTCCCATTTGCTGCGGTCTTGCAGGTATCTACGGATATCTTGTAGTTCCCGCACTTCGTATGGCACCCGCA
>CAYXPV010000293.1:0-2925 GCA_964467285.1 uncultured Oscillospiraceae bacterium | reverse complement strand
GAAGTGGTTTTTGCCATTTCCCTTATTTTTTGCCAATTAATATTTTACACTATGTGTCATAAATTGCAGAATTTTGTAAATGGCAAATATTTAACTTGAATATCCGTATATTTATTGATATAATATTGTTAAATTCAAATATGAAAAGGAGGCAATGGCTTTGAAAAAAATAATTTGCAAAGTAGAATACGATACCGAAACATCTGAGATTATCTTTAAAAATACAAGCGGTGAAATAGGTGACCCTGCAGGTTATGAAGAAACACTTTATAAAACATCCGATGGTAAGTTTTTCCTTTATACCAATGGTGGGGAAGAATCTCCTTATACTGCAGAAGCAATTACAAGAATGTCTGCAAAGAAAGCCGAAGAATGGATATCGGAACATAAATAATATAAAGCCGCATCTGCCGATGCGGCTTTATATTTTAAGAATTAAGTTTTTTAGCTAATTCTAAAGCACCGTATACCGGAGCTTTACTTACAAGTTCAAACATACAGGAATGCTTGGGATTAATATATTTTTTTATTATTTCAATAAATTGCGGATTATTGAGAATCAGACTTCCGTTAAAAGCAACTTTAATCCCGGTTTCGTTAATAAACTGTAAACCGGCATTAATAATTTTTGCAACTTCTTTCATATTTAGTTCTATAATTTCGTTTGCAACTTTGTCGCCTTGAAGAGCAGCTTTTGTTACCGCCTCTGAAAATGAAGCAATATATCTTTTACCTTTAGCATAAATATCACCGAGAGCTTTTCTTACTGTAGTACCGATTATTTCCTCTATAATTTCCTTCAGTAAAGTTTCTTCGCCGGTGCCGTCATCTGCTTTAAGTACTGCATATAAGCCATCTTTTCCGAGATTGTAACCACCTCCGCCTGCATCAAACAGTTGTCCCCAACCTGCAATTTGCTTGAAATAGCCATCTTTTACTGCAAATCCAACAACACCTGTGCCCATTATGACTATCATACCGTTGGACTCACCAAGACCAAGGGCAACAGAACTCATAATGTCTGAGTCATTGCCTGTTTTTGCAAAGCCAAGACTGCTAAAGAATTCACTCAGTATCGCCTTGTTGTTGCTTGTGGAACCGCCGGATATACCTGCAAATAAATAAATGGATTTTCTGTTTATTCCTTCTGTTATTACGGTGATGTTATCTTTTAATACCTTTTTTGTGTTTTCTATGCCGATATCTACAGGGTTGGTACAGTCACCTATGTGTTCACGTATTATATTTCCTTTGTCGTCTATAAGCATATAGTGGGTTTTGGTACCTCCGCCGTCTATGCCCAGATAGTAAGGACCATCATTATTTTTGCAAATTACGGTATTTAAGTCTGTATTAAATATTCTGCATAGTTCAATAAGAGTTTCTATTCCGGGTAATCCGTAGCCGGCTTCCCATTTGCTTATGGATTTTTCGGAATATCCAATCATGTCTGCTACTTCTTTTTGTGTAAAACCTCCGCGGATTCGTTCTTTTTTAATGTTTTCGCTTATGATTTTGTTTATATTGTTCATAAAAAATACCTCTGATTATAAAAGTATATTTTCAGTATAATACAGCAAAATTCTATTGTCAACAGAATAATTTGTTTCTGATTTCAAAAAAATCTACTCAGAGTAGGAAAACGATTTGCCGTGTTGACTTTATGTAAAAAATATTATAAACTTTAATAGTTGCTATTAATAAAAGAGAGGTATTATTTATGATACAGAAAGAAGTAAACGAATTAAGACGTCGCCTTTCGCCGGATAAAGGTGCTATAGGCAGAATATATGGCTGTTTTGTAAATAACCGAAAGGAGGTTATTTCAAAAATTGAGGCTTCCCTTGCCACTATGTATCAGTCCGACAGTGAAAAGTTTTTGGCATTGTTCAAAAAAGTTCTTTCAGGCGGAATCGACAGGTGTATGATTAGTATTGAGTTTTCTACAGCACAAGTTATGGACTCACCGGAGCATAAACTTCTTATGAATTTAAGAAATTCTCATTTGGAGGATGAAGCCGCAAGAGAGGAACTGTTCAGCAAAATTATTGAGTCAGTTAATTTTGGTGACGATAATTATCTTATACTTTTAACTTGTGATGATTATGATGTTCCTGTCTGGAGCAAAGATGAACAGGGCTTTAAAGACTCTGATACAGTTTTTTCATACATAGTATGCTGTGTTTGTCCTGTTAAGGAAGGGAAGGCTCTTTTGGGTTATGTACCAACCGAACAGGAATTTAAAAGCTATCTTCCTCCCATGAGTGTGTCTTCGCCGGAACTTGGATTTATGTTTCCTGCATTTGAAGACAGGGGAGCAAATATATATAATTCTCTATTCTATACGAAGAATCCCGGAGAAATGCACGATGAATTTATTGAAGCTGTTTTCCGTACGCAGGTTCCCATGTCTGCTCCCGAACAAAAGGAAACTTTTGCGGAAACTTTGGTTGAATCTCTTGACAATGAATGCAGTTTTGATGTTGTTCAATCTGTTCATCAGAAAATACGCGAAAGAATTACCATTCATAAAGAAAGTAAAGATCTGGAGCCTTTGGAATTTGATGCAGGAGATGTAAGTTATATTTTAAAGTCCGATGGTGTCAGGGACGAGGTTGCAGAAGCTTTTGAAGAAAAATGTACAGAAAAATTCGGAAGTGATGCCGTATTAAAGCCCGAAAATATAATTGACAGCAAAAAATTTCATATAGAAACACCACAGATTAAAATAACGGTTGACCCGGATTATTCCTGTACTGTTGAAACAAGAGTAATTGACGGCAGAAAATATATACTTATTCCCGCCGACGACGGTGTCAGTGTTAACGGAATTAATGTGAAAATTCCTCTGGAGTAAAAATATTGCGGTACAAACTAAAAGTTTGTACCGCACAGACTGTCGAAAAAGTCCAGAAAAGTCTGGGC
>CAYXPV010000292.1:0-2954 GCA_964467285.1 uncultured Oscillospiraceae bacterium | reverse complement strand
CTGGTCAGGTGAGGAATCAAGCAGCCATAAGCGTTTGCGAACATGTGCCGCGAGGGTGCCCGATTTGAGCTAACTGGTTGATAACGGCTGTTTTGTTGATTCGATTTAAGGATGTACGGCTTTTTTGTTATATCCGATAGGGGGATTGTTATGGCATATCAGACTCTGTACAGGAAGTGGAGACCTCGTACCTTTGACGAGGTTGTGGGGCAAAGCCACATTACTTCCACACTAAAAAATGAAATTGTAAATAACAAAACGGCTCATGCCTATGTGTTTACCGGCACCAGAGGTACCGGTAAGACTTCTACTGCCAAAATTTTAAGCCGTGCCTTAAATTGTGAAAATCCCATAGACGGCAATCCCTGTAATGAGTGTGCATCCTGTAGCGGAATTTTTGACGAATCGGTACTGGATGTTGTGGAAATGGACGCAGCCTCCAACAATGGCGTTGAAAATATCCGTGAGATTATCGACCAGGTTCGTTATTCCACCGCAAGCAGTCGCTATAAAGTATACATCATAGATGAAGTTCATATGCTTTCCACAGGTGCTTTCAATGCTCTTTTAAAGACTTTGGAAGAGCCTCCTGCCCACGTTGTTTTTATACTTGCAACCACCGAAATTCACAAAGTGCCTGCAACCATTCTTTCAAGATGTCAGCGCTTCGATTTCAAAAATATATCTTCTTCGGAAATAGCTTCGGCAGTTTCTGATATTCTCACTAAGGAAAATGTAACCATAGAGAAGGATGCGGTAGAGTATATTGCATATCTGGGCAACGGCTCCATGCGTGATGCTTTAAGTATCACGGAGCAATGCCTTGCCTACAAGAGCAACGACATTACCTATGCCGACGTTACGGAGATTTTAGGCACTCTTGATGACGGCTTTCTCTATTCTGCCGCAGAGCATATAGCCATGGGCAATATAAAGGAGCTTCTTGTGCTCTTTAACGACAGCATAAACAGCGGTAAAAATCCCGACAGCTTTGCGGAAGGTATGCTAAAGACCTTAAGGGACATCCTTTTCTATCTCATGGTGCCCGAAGGATGCGATTTTACTACAAAGAAGCAGGCTATGGTGGAGCGTGCGGCAAAACTTTACAACAAGTCAAAGCTTGTACGTTGTCTTGACATTTTAAGCGCCGCTTTAAGGGATATTAAGCTCACGTCAAACACAAGGGTTCTTGTGGAAACTACCTTTATTCGTATGGCTTCTCCCGAATATGAACAAGACCTTACAAGCCTTTTAGACAGAATTTCATCTTTGGAAACCAAGCTTGCAAGCGGCAATTTCGCTTCAGTCAAGCCGGCATCCGCACCTTACAATGAGATTCCTGCCGTACCTAATGATAACATTCCGGCACCTGCAGTATACAATGAATCTCCGGCTAATACAGAGCAGGTTAAGCCTGTAGTACCGGCAGAGCCTATAGATCCCGAAGGCATTGTTGCCCGTTGGGACGACATCAAAAGACACCTTGAGGATTCGGGTAAGCTTATATCCTTTGTAAGCCTTTACGGGGTAAATCCCAGGATGGACGGCGAAACACTTATCCTTCCTTTTGAAACAAAGGATGCGGCTTCAAGGTTCTCAACCGGTGCTGGTAAGACCGACCTAAGTGCCGCTATAGCCGAAATGTTCGGCAAAACTGTGGATATCAAGTGTATTTTTGAGGAAAAAAGTGCTGAAATTTCAAGTGCTTCCAATGAAATTTTTGATAATCTTGCAAAAATCAGCGCAAATTACCCGGAAAACTTTAAAATTGACTGATGTAAAAATTGACAAATCGTTAATAAAGTGTTATAATATTAGGCACATTTATTTGTTATAAATAGGTGTGCCTATATAATATTTACAATGGAGGAAAAGGTAATGGCAAAGGTATGTATTATCGGTTTCGGTTGCGTCGGCTCCGGGACTTACGAAGTGCTCAAACAGAATAAACAGTTAATAGAAATGCGTACCGGCGAGACCGTTGATGTTAAGTACATAGTAGACATTCGCGATTTTTCCGGACACGAAGTTGCGCCTTTAGTCACTACCAACTTTGACGATGTTCTTTCCGATGAGGAAGTAAGCATTGTCGTAGAAACCATGGGAGGCGTTACATATGCCTACGATTACACCAAAAAAGCATTAAAAAGCGGTAAAAACGTTGTTACCTCAAACAAAGAGCTTGTGGCTTTAAAGGGTGATGAACTTTTCCGTCTTGCTGAGGAAAACGGTGTATGCTACTTCTACGAAGCATCCGTAGGTGGAGGTATTCCCATTATAAGACCTCTTATTTCAAGCCTTGGAGCTAATAAAATCACAGAAATCACAGGTATTTTAAACGGTACCACCAACTACATTCTTACCAATATGCTTAAGAAGGGTGCAAGCTTTGAAGAGTGCCTTTCGGAAGCTCAGAAGCTCGGTTATGCCGAGAGCAATCCCACAGCAGACGTTGAGGGCTTTGACACAGGTAAGAAGATATCCATACTCTCGTCTATGGTTATAGGCAAGAAGGTTAATTTTGAAGATGTGTATACCGAGGGTATTACAAAGGTTTCTTCCGAGGATTCCCACTATGCGGAAGCTCTCGGATGTGCCGTTAAGCTTATTGGTAAATACAGAGATACCGAGGACGGAGCAGAGGTTTTTGTAGCCCCTATGTTCGTTGATAAGGATTGTCCCTTGTATCATACAGAAGATGTGTTCAACAGCATTCTCGTATACGGCGATATGCTTGGTGAGTCACTTTTCTACGGTAGGGGAGCAGGTATGCTTGCTACTGCAAGTGCCGTTGTTTCCGATATTATGGAAATTGTAAAGGGTGCTCCCGACCACAAGAAGATTCCGTGGGTAGGTTCTACGGAAAATATAGTTAAAGATTATTCCGATGTCAAAGCACGCTTCTTTGTTCGTATCAAAGATACAGACGGAGCAATGTCTAAGGTTATATCTGC